>CALGGL010000046.1 GCA_937915975.1 uncultured Lachnospiraceae bacterium
TGCCCGACTGTCCGAAGTGGCTGCTTCCGGATGCGAGGGAAGAATGGAAGCGTTTGTGCGAAAAGCTGAATCAGATGTAAGCGTCTCACGAACCGCACACTTATAACTTCGTAACCAATCCGTTATAATACTGCATATGAAGAAAAAATTAGATTATGATTGGAATTCAATTATTAACGATTATATAAAAAGCGGGCTGACTCCTCATACATATGCAAAGCAAAAAGGAATTCCTGCTTCTACTGCCTATAACAGACTTAAAGATATAAAAAAAGATATACAAGCTCAAGACGATACTTTTATTCCGCTTACGGTTATAACATCGGGAGAAAACCAAATCGCAAGTGAAAACAAAATAGAGATAACATGTGGAGATATTTCTATAAAAATATATGATGGGGTAAATAAACAGCTCCTGGCAGATATTCTTTGGGCGGTGAAAACAGTATGCTAAGAATGACACCATCTCCTAATGTATATCTTGCCCTTGGAGCAACAGATTTACGCAACAACATAAATGGTCTGGCGCTTATGGTAGAGAGAAAATTTAAACTGGACCCTTTTTCATCAAGCCTGTTTGTGTTTTGCAACAGACGAAAAGACAAGCTTAAAATCCTCTTTTGGGATAAAAATGGCTTTTGGATGTATTACAGAAGACTTGAAGAGGGAAGGTTTAACTGGCCGGACAAAACCGATTATAGCAAAACATTAGCTGTTAGTGAGCAGCAGCTATCCTGGCTTTTGGATGGAATGAGCATAAATGAAAAGGGAGCTCATAAAGAAGTTTTAAAGAGAAAAATGATATAGAAAAAACTCATAAAAGTAAAAAAGTCAAGCTTTAAATGCCTTGAAAAATGCCGAAATTTCAAGGGATTTAAAGCTTTTTTTCATCGTTATGTCAATAGTAAAATCCTTACTTTTATGAGATAATATTTCCATGAAAAAATCTATTGATTTATCATCGCTTACTCGCGAAGAACTCGAAAAGCAGTATATAAAACTTCATAGTGAATACATAAGCATGCAGGCTAAAGCCGAGTGGTATGAAGAGCAGTTTAGGCTTTCCCGGCAGAAACGTTTTGGTCAGTCTTCAGAAAAAGACATGGCAGGTCAGATGTCATTTGATGACTTAATGCTGTTTAATGAAGCGGAAGCTCTACTTGAGCCTCAGGTGGAAGAACCGGATCTGTCGTATGCGGAAGAAGCAGACAATACCACAGGCAAAAAGAAAAATACGACAAAACGCAAGGATGTGAAATCTCTTCCGGTATATACAACCACATATGAGCTCAGCGAAGAGGAGATGAAGTGTCCTAAATGCGGAAATGTGCTTCACTATGTAAAAGATACAGTTCGCACGGAGATAGAAATACTGCCTGCAGTTGTAAGAGTACACAAATATGTTTCAAAACAGTATGCTTGCAGAAACTGTGAGAAAAACGGAAAATCCTCATTTGTCACAGCACCCGGAGCTCCAATTTCGGTATTTAGGAATTCACCGGCATCTCCATCAGCAATAGCGGATTTCATATCAAAGAAATATGTACTCGGGACTCCTTTTTACAGACAGGAGATGGATTATAAAAACAAAAACATCCCCATAACAAGAAATAATATGTGCCATTGGAGCATAAAAGCGGCCCAAATGTATTTTTCAGATATAACAGAAAGAATGCGAAGCATTCTTATGTGCGAAGCAGCTATACATTGTGATGAGACATATACAGAGGTTCTTCATGAACCGGGCAGACAAGCGCACCGCAAATCTTATATATCTCAGACAGAGATGCCCCCGCCTCTTAGCGAAGCGTAGGCGGGGGTAACAAACGAGTCTCAGGCGGGGTTCAATCCCCGTCTGAGATATACGCTCCGCTTAGAGCGCTAAGGATTTGCATATGAAATATGCCAGCAAAGCTGGCGCAAATCCGGCGCCAAGTCTCGCGAGCGAGACTTGAAGGGTTACCACGACTGCCGAATATCAAAAAGAGCATCCAATAGCTTTATATAATTATCGGGAAGGTCGAAGCGCTACAGATGCCAGAGCGGTACTAGCCGGTTATGAGGGGTATGTTATGTGCGATGGATACAAGACATATGATGCCATAACAAAGCGGGGTAAAAACAGCGAAGAGCCGATGAATATAAAACCGGTAGGTTGTATGGTGCATGTGAGAAGATATTTTACTGATGCCCTGAAGCTGATACCTCAAAGCGAACGAGAAGGAACATCTGCTCAGGAAGCGGTAAATAAGATATCTCTTATATTTGAGATAGATAATAAATTTAACGGATTGCCTATAGAAAAACGCAAAGAAAAACGCCTTGAGCATTTAAAAGGAGCTCTTAAGGACTTTTTTGAGTGGACAAAATCCGAAAGCGAAGATGCGCTTCCTCAAAGCGCATATGGAAGAGCAATAAGCTATGCACTAGAACAGGAAGACAAGGTAATGAGAGTGCTTGAAGATGGGAGACTTGAACTGGATAATAATATGGCAGAGCGTACAGTAAAGCCGTTTGTTATAGGCAGAAAAAACTGGTTGTTTTCAGATACTGTAAGAGGTGCCGAGGCAAGCTGTATAATTTACAGCATAGTAGAAACTGCCAAGCTTAATAACCTGATACCTTATGAATATATAAAATACCTGCTTGAAATAATGCCGGATCCGAATAAATATGATTTAAAAGATATAGATAAGATAATGCCGTGGTCAAAAGAATTACCGGATTATATCAGAAAGCCTACCGATTGATGGTGGGCTTTCCCTATATAAAAAAATTTTGTGCGGTTCGTGAGACGCTTACGAACTTACGTCATCTTAACAGATGTGATGAGGCAGGTCAATTATTATTTGGTATGTTTTTTGTAGTATTTTTACTTATATTTGCAACAGCAATGCCGGAAACTTTAAAGAAATATCAGAAGGATAGTGTTAATGCAATGTTTGCCAATTATCAATATGTTTTAAAGAGCAGTACAGATGATTATGGTAATGAAATAACTACATCTGTAGATGATGCAGAAAAATATAGTTGTTCTACCCTTGAAACAATAGATGGCGTAAGAGTTGGTGAGCCGATAACAGTGTATGGTATTATTGATGATAGTGCCTATATTGATTTGGGTGATATTGTTTCGGGAAATGATATTTTCGTTTCAAGTTGTTATGCTACAAAGTTTGGCATAAAGATAGGAGATACCATAACTTTAAAAAAACAGTATGATGATGATACCTATACATTTAATGACAAAAAGATTGCAAGATTTTATTGGAATAATCCAGTAACA
>CALGGL010000047.1 GCA_937915975.1 uncultured Lachnospiraceae bacterium
TTTTCATTCCGTAATAGAGTGCCCTCAACTGTTCAAGACTCTCTGCTCTTTCGATATCTGCTTGAGGGAAACGGGTCATTTCAAAAAGAGCTTTTCTTCTATAACAATAGCTTCATCAATGTTAACCTGTAGACCATCGTTGATTGCCTTCTTACAATTGCGAACTGCGATTGGAGCATTCTTAGCAATTGTGTTTGCAAGCTTCTCAGCTGCTGGAAGAAGTTCTTCAAGTGGATATACAGCATTTACAAGACCGATTCTATATGCTTCATCAGCCTTGATATTTCTTGCAGAGTAAATCATCTGCTTAGCCATACCTGCGCCTACAAGACGGGCAAGTCTCTGAGTTCCACCAAAGCCCGGTGTAATTCCGAGTCCAACCTCAGGCTGACCAAATACAGCATTGTCAGAACAAATTCTGATATCGCAGCTCATTGAAATCTCACATCCGCCGCCTAAAGCAAAGCCGTTAACAGCTGCTATAACAGGTATAGGGAAGGTTTCAATTTTTCTGAATACATCATTACCCTTCTTACCGAAGGCTTCACCCTCAGCTTTTGTAAGAGTTGACATCTCTCCTATATCTGCTCCTGCAACAAATGACTTCTCTCCGGCACCTGTAAGAACAACTGCTCTTGTATTATCTAAATCAATGGCATCGAAAGTAGCTTCTATCTCTTCAAGCACCTGACTGTTTAAAGCGTTAAGTGCCTGTGGTCTGTTAATAGTAACAACACCAACAAATCCATCCTGCTCGTATGTTATGAATTCCATATTAGTCCTCCCTCTTTACGATGGTTGCACAACCCATACCACCACCGATACAAAGTGTAGCAAGACCCTTCTTAGCATCCATGTCTTCCATCTCATGAAGAAGTGTAACAAGGATACGGCAGCCTGAAGCTCCAACAGGATGTCCGAGTGCGATAGCACCACCATTTGGATTAAGCTGCTTTTCAACATCTATTCCAAGATCCTTTCCAACTGCAACTGACTGTGCAGCAAAAGCCTCGTTTGCTTCGATGATATCAAAGTCTTCAATCTTCATATCAGCCTTAGCCATAGCCTTCTTAGTAGCTGCTACAGGACCAACACCCATAATCTCAGGAGCAACACCTGCAAGAGCACCTGCTACAAATGTAGCCATAGGCTTAACCCCAAGTTCTTTAGCTTTCTCTTCTGACATTACAACAACTGCTGCTGCGCCATCATTGATACCTGATGCATTACCTGCAGTAACATATCCGTCCGGATAAAGAGCACGAAGCTTTGCAAGAGACTCAGGTGTAACACCGTCACGAACTCCTTCATCAGTGTCAAATACAACTGTCTCTTTCTTCTTCTTAATCTCTACAGGAACGATTTCCTTCTTGAATGCTCCCTCTTTGATAGCTCTGCTTGCCTTCTGCTGGCTGTTTGCTGCAAACTCATCAAGCTCTTCTCTTGTAAGTCCCCACTGCTCAGCTACATTATCAGCAGTCTTGATCATATGATAGTCATTGAATGCATCCCAAAGAGCATCCTTAACCATAGTATCTACAAGAGCGCCCTGGCTCTGGCTTGGCCAAGTCATTCTGTATCCGTAACGTCCCTGTGGAAGTGCAAATGGAGCCATTGACATATTCTCCATACCACCTGCAACAACGATATCAGCATCTCCTGCCTGAATCATCTGTGCAGCCATATTAACACAATTAAGACCTGAACCGCAAACTACGTTGATGGTAACTGCAGGAACCTCAATTGGAAGACCAGCCTTAATTGATGCCTGACGTGCAACGTTCTGTCCTAAACCTGCCTGGATTACACAGCCCATGTAAACCTGGTCTACCTTTTCAGGTGCAACGCCTGCTCTGTTAAGTGCTTCCTTAATTACTATAGCACCAAGCTCTGCTGCCGGTGTAGTACTTAATGAACCACCCATAGTACCGATTGCTGTACGACATGCGCCTGCTAAAACTACTTTTTTTGCCATTTTGAAAACCTCCGTTGTTTAATTTTTTGTCAAGTGTGCATACCACTCGACAGTGATACATAGATAATACCATATTTGAAGCTTTAAAGCAACACCATATACCTTGAATTTATTATCCTTTTTTAGAAAGAATTATAATTATCATTACATAAATAAATGTAATTATCGGGCATCCGAATAACGTAAAGTCAAATAAGAATTCCGGTTTCATATTATCTACCAGACCAAGAAGAGCAAGATTACAAATTACAAGAGCGACAATCATTCCAAATGAGAAAACAAGAGCGATTACGCCTATTCCGACAATCTTTAATTTTACAAATTTCTTAATATCCTCCTGCCTGCTTTTCCAAAAACGAACGTATGCCGCAATCAAAAAAGCAAAAAACAAAAGAATCCCCAATATGTAAAACAAGAAATTATAATGATAATTCGAGCCCGCAAACATAAAGCCCGAATAATCTCCTTCGTATTTTCTTCCGATAAATTGAATAAGATTTGTAACAACCGCAATAAATACCGCTTTCAGCAAGAATAAACACTCTTGTCCGACAAACTTCAAAAAAATTTTATCATCCGACACATTCTCACCCCGCCATCATTACCGCATCAACTTTATCTCAACCCTAATATCGCCATCTACAAGCTGTTTAAAGTCCTCGCCGTCAGTTATTTCACCCACAACGGTTCCGTAATGAGTAGGAATAGCATACTGAGGTCTTATTTCATTTATAAGCTTTGCCGCTTCCTTATAATTCATAGTATATGTTCCGCCAATCGGAATAAGCGCTATATCACATTTTACCGCTTTTGCTTCCTTAGTTGCATCCGTATCACCGGCAATATATATTTTCTTTCCATTGATATCAAGGATGTATCCAACCCATCCCGCTTTCCTTTGATGAAACGGTTTTACAACATTATATGCAGGAACAGTTTCGAAGCTTAATCCCTCGATATTATGAATTTCACCGAGCTTTACGGCAAAAATATTATCTGATTTTATTTTCTTTTTGACATCTGAAAAAAGAGCCTCAGGGACAATAAATAAAGTATCATTTTTTATAACCAAAAATTCATCTAAATCATTCATTAATATCCAGTCATATTTATATTTATTCATTTCATAGCATAATGTAAATGCTACTTTTTGATCATGAATAATTGTACTGTAATCATAAATAGTTATATAATTTTTATATGAATTATCAAAAACATCAGAAATATTTTCAACTCCCCTTTCATTATCATCAAAAATAAATATATGGTCAAATCCTAATTTAAGATGATAATCAACATATTCTTTAATATATAAATTTTCTTTTTTTGCCATTGTGCATATTGCTAGTTTTATATATTTTTTATTTGAATTTGAAATTATAACAACCATTAAAAGAAAAAAAATTATTTTTGAT
>CALGGL010000048.1 GCA_937915975.1 uncultured Lachnospiraceae bacterium
TTCTGTTTCCTTTCTTTCCGTGGCTAACTTGATATGATAAGTCCATCGCAGGCACGCTCTCGCTACTCTCAAACGCAACGGTACTAAGTTCCTTTTCTATAAGTCTTAATTATTCTTACTTCGTAAAATAATTAAGACTTACCGAAAACTCACTAAGTACCGGCGTTTTCAAAGTACCTGCTTATGGATATATCTGTCATACACAGTCCTTCTTAATCTAAGTCATAAAATAATAATTTAATCATAGGAAAGTATAACATATTAGTATAACTTGTGGCAATCTAAAAATATCACAGTTTTATAATAGATAAATTTTTGATTAATTGTTATGTTCTTTATTCTTTGCGCAGTACACTGTTTATAATTGCCGCAAGAGGAATCATTGCATTTTTTGCTTCTTCAACCGTATTGGTCTGGGCTCCCACCTCCACAAGTGAGGCTCTCGGCATCTTTTCAAGGTTAAAACTGTAGCCTCTTATGTATATCCTTCGAAGCAAATCCCCGTACATCGCCTTACCGGCAAGATGCATCTGAAGGCTGAAGGCAAGATTTTCTATCTTATTCGGGTTATACAGATAGTCAATATCACCATTTAGATTCAACCTGCTCACACCATTTAAAAACATAATCTGTGCTGTCGGTCTTCCGTCGATAACCCTTACCAGACGTAAATCCTCCCTTACTCCGTCTCTGTGAAGATCTATGATTACCTCTATAGACGGATTTTCTGCGAGGATTCTGTCAACTGCCGCACCTGATAAGGTATATGCATAGCTTCTGTCAAGAACACCGTTTACCACATCGTAAACATTTCTGTCATGATAGGTTTTTATACCGTATTCTTCTTCGAGTATGCGTGTAAGCTCGTCTCCGACACCTATTACGGTATCTTCGGTCACTCCCTCCCGACTGTCTGCAAACGCCTCGCTTCCATGAGTATGATATATAAGTACCTTGTATCCGTCACCGGAAAGGTCTATGCTCATATCCATATTAAGAAGCGTTTCGGCATCTATCTCCTCAGGAAGCACATTTGTTGAGCTATCTACTGCATAACAGTTTTTTAGCATAAATTCATAATCATTTAACTGTTCCATCGAGTAATATATGCCATTTGGATTCATACCGGCCGATGCCATAACGTAAAGATTATCCTGTGGCTCCTCCGTACTTTCATCGGGAATAGCCTCTGTTGGCTGCTCTTCAGATGAAGAATCAGTACTTGCATCTTCAGTTTCACCTGATGAAACAACCTCTTTGTTATCCGGTGAAAATGCTCCATCCACGCCAAAAGACGAAATAGCCAAATAATCATAATCCGAAAAATCATCGTAGGATAAATCAGGTTCATCCGAATATTCTTCATTTCCAATCGCCAGCATGGGGATAAGCTCATACAATAGATCATTTCCCTTAGATTTATCCATACTGATAGCTGGAATAAGCTCATCCCTGATTCCTTTTAAAATATACCTCGATAAGAATTCAGTCCGGACCATGATAAAGATGCTTATTATAATTACTATGAAACAATAAATATATCCTATAAAGCCTTTTATTTTTTCCATAGTAAAATATATGCTTTAATTTCTCTTATAATTCAAAAAACCGTTAATTGCCTCGGAGATTGTATAAGATACCTTTTTAACCGCTTCGTCTATATTTTTAGGTGTAACAAACATGGCTGCAAGATCGGGTTCAAGCAGGTTACAGGCAATTTCATATTTTTCCGCATCGGTAAAACGATTAAGCTTCTCAGAATACTCATCAGCTTCTTCATATCCGGTTTCACGACTTTCATCTTCGCTATATTTTATTCCACTCATTTTACTTTTACTATTCTTTTCTCTACTGTTCTCATTCTGATTTTTTCCTCCCTTTAAGACATCTATCATCCCCTCGACCGACTGATAAACGATAGACGGAACGGATATAACGGTCGGAACCCCTATAGCTATAACCTTTACTCCAAGTGTTTTCTTATCAAGTCTTGCTCTGTTATTGCCGACTCCCGCACCGGGATTGATACCCGTGTCGCATATCTGTATAGTCGAATTAAGCCTCTCAGGTTCTCTTGCGGCAAGTGCATCTATGGCAATCACCACATCAGGCTTAATCTTATCACATACCGACTTAATAATTACGCTT
>CALGGL010000049.1 GCA_937915975.1 uncultured Lachnospiraceae bacterium
ATAGGTAATATGTAAGATATAGTTCCAAATAATCCAAATAGTATATTGGAAAAGAATCTTCCTATCGGGCCGCACCATCCGAAATTACTGAGTAATAAGAAAACCGTTACTGCAAGATATATAAAAAGATAAATTTCATTTTTCCTTGGATCATATTCTTTTTTATTATTTCTGTTTCCTGAATTACCTCTGTTACTGTTATTTCTACTATTATTTGCTCTGCTTCTATTACTATTATTTACGGTCTTTCTGCGGTTTTGACTACTGCTTCCGTTTCTTCCCGTAGTTGCCATATTTTAAATCTCCTTATCATTATGTACCGCCATTTGGATAATGGCAGTTTAATAGTTTTCATACTGATTTATTTTACTATTTTTCTTCTCATTTATCAAGTCATATAAGCAATTAAGAGCACTATTTATTCCACCTACACGGTCAATTATTCCCTTTTCGACGGCATCGGCTCCAACTAGCATGGTTCCTATGTCCTTGGTAAGCTCGGTGGTATTAAACATAAGCGATTTAAAGTCCTCTTCACCAATTGAGCTGTGATTAGAAGTAAAATCAATGATTCTGTCCTGCATACGCTCAATATATTCAAAATTCTGCTTTACTCCAAGCACAGTATCATTAAATCTTATTGGATGAACCACCATAGTCGCTGTCGGAACTATATATGTCACATCACCCGATACAGCAAGAGGTACTCCTATGGAGTGTCCGCCTCCAAGAACAAGACAAACCTTTGGCTTGCTTAAGGAAGCTATCATCTCCGCTATTGCAAGACCTGCCTCTACATCTCCACCAACAGTATTTAAAAGCACCATAAGTCCGTCAATATTTTCATTATCTTCTACAGCAGCAAGCTGAGGAAGAATATGCTCATATTTACTGGTCTTTGTGTTTATCCCAAGATTTTCGTGACCTTCAATCTCACCGATTATATTTAATAAATGAATCTTTTGCCTGTACTTGTTGTTTGCAAGTGTTATCTGTCCGTAATCCTCTATAAGCTGTGAGCGTTTTTCATTTATGTTATTACCGTTTGATTTTTCAACATCATTTCCTTTATCCTGATACATAAAAAATCCTCCATAATAAAATATAAATTTATTATGCAGGATTTTTATATTTTTATTCATTATTAACAATTGAAAAAAGACTTTAGTAAGAATTCCCCATAAATTCATACTAAAGTCTTAAATCTTTAAATTGAACACCCCTATGTTTCGAATTTATAAAGAAATTATACAGCAATTTAAACAAAATATCCAGTAATTTCTTTACATTTTGCATAAAATTGTCATTATATACAAAAAAATATGCCACCGAAAAGCAAAATCGGTGACATATTTTGTATAAAAATTACATATTTATTATAATCTCATTATTATCAGAAAGTTCATCATATGGAATATAGTCGGATTCCATATTTTTTCCGTTTAAAGAAACTTCACTGTAGCCGCTCTGCTTACCGTTCGGATTATTGACGATGATATGGAGCTTCTTACCTCTGTAATCCTTATTCATCTCAAAGTTCTTCCAATCCGAAGGAATAGACGGTGCAAGCTTTATTCCGTAAAAGTCAGGTCTTAATCCAAGTATACCCTCTACACATCCTACCATAACTGTAGATGCTGTACCTGTAAGCCAATGTACATGTGAACGTCCTGCAAACGGACTGTCATTACTTTCGGTAAACTGTCCATGGCAATATGGCTCAAGCTTTCTAATCTCAGCCTTATCATTCATTGCTGCAGGTGAGCTTTCGGTAAAGTACTCAAACGCTCTGTCACCATGTCCCATAAGAGACTCGGCAAGAATTATCCAACCCTGAGTCTGTGAGAATATACCGCTGTTTTCCTTAGTACCCGGATTAAATAAAAGCATAAGTGCGCCCTCAAATGCATGATCTACATATGGAGGATCCATAAGCTTAACACCGTAAGGCGTATTTAATTTGCTATGTACCGATTCAAGTGACTTCTCAGCCTGTTCCTTGGAAGCAAGTCCGCTTATTACACCCCATGACTGAGGATTAAGCCACATTGATGCTTCCTTATCGTTTCTTGAACCTATAACCTGTCCGTCCTCGGTAAAGCCACGGACATATCTGTCCTCATCCCAGCACTTATCCTGAAGTATAGTACCAAGAGCAGTCTGTATATCATCGAGATACTTGATATAAGCTGTATCCTTCTTAATTTCAGCAAAGCCCTTAAGAACTGTCATCGCATAATAAAGCTGCATAGCGACAAAGGTTGACTCACCCTTTTTACCGAGTCTTAGGCAGTCATTCCAGTCAGCATGAAGACCTGCAGGCATATTGTGATTGCCAAGTCTGTTCATAGAGAAATCTATAGCTCTCTTAAGATGCTCATAAACCGTTCCCTCACCACCGTTGGCAAATACAATAACCTCATCTATAAAGTCAACATTTCCTGTTTCGGCAATATATTTATAAATTGTCGGGAAAAGCCATAACGCATCATCAGCTCTGTATGCAGGATGTCCTGTTGCTCTGACATAGGACTCATCATCAGGAGTGTCCTCGTGACCTGCATTGTGATCAAACTTTACAAGCGGAAGACCTCCGCCGTTATCAACCTGCGCCGAGAGCATAAATCTTATCTTTTCAAGTGCCATCTCAGGAGCAAGATGAATTACACCCTGAATATCCTGAACAGTATCCCTGTAGCCATATCCGTTTCTTAGTCCGCAGTAAGAAAATGATGCTGCTCTTGACCAGATAAAGGTCATAAAGCACTGATATGCATTCCATGTATTTATCATGGCATTAAAGGCTTCACTCGGAGTCTTAACCTGAAGATGATTAAGCTTGCTGTGCCAGTAATCCTTTAATTCGGCAATCTCATCAACCGATTTTTTAGCCACGTCTTCATATGAAGCCATAATCTCATCAGCCTCATCATCGCTCTTCATACCGAGAACAAATGCAAATTCCTTTGTCTCACCCGGCTTTAATGTAAGCTTGGTTTCAAGAGCACCGCAAGCATTAAGATTATAATTTAGCTTGTTTCCGCAATTACCATTCTCGATTGCTACCGGATTAGAATATGAATGATATCTGCCCAAAAATTCTTCCTTATCACCGCAATAGCTTGAAACCTCTGCACCCACAAGTCCGAAAACCCTGTTTACAACCTTACTGTCATTTACGGCATTCTTTGTAACATTTTCATTTATAACCTGCTTAATTCTGTTATTGGCAAAATATGTCTTTGTAATAAATAATGTATACTGAAGGTTTACCTGATCCTGTTCATAATTATTGTCATTTGTAAATTCACAATAACCAAATACCGAAAGATCTCTTTCTTCATTTGAATTATTGGTAAGCTTTACCTTCCATACCTCGTGAGTTTTATCAAGCGGTACATAATAAAGTGCTTCCGAATCAATACCGCTATAGGAAGCCTTTATGTTGGTATAGCCCGTTCCATGGCGGCATTCGCTCTTATATACATCAAGAGGCTTGCCAACCGGCTGCCAGGATGCCGACCAATAATCCTTACTCTTATTATCTCTTATGTAAATGTATCTTCCCGGCTGATCAAAATTATTAAATACATATCTGATAATTCTGCCGTTTGCACCGGATTTTACAAAGCTGTAACCACCCGCATTGTTGGATATTATAGCACCGTATTCCGGTGAACCAAGATAATTGGCCCAAGGTGCCGGAGTGTCAGGTCTGTCTATAACATATTCCTTGTTCGCTTCGTCAAAATATCCAAATCTCATTAAACTTCCTCCCTTATACATCTTATAATATATCGAATACTATATTTAATTTATGACGGCTTTATCACAAACTCTAAAGCCGTCATAAACGCAAAAACATATTAAGCAAATAATTATTTATAGTTCTTAAAGCATACAGAAAAATTATTCAGCATCCTTAAGACTAAGACTAATCTTACCCATTCTGTCGATGTCAAGAACCTTAACTCTTACCTCATCACCGATATTTACAACATCCTCAACCTTTTCAACTCTCTTATCGGAAAGCTTTGAAATGTGGATAAGACCATCCTTATTAGGTGAAAGCTCAACAAAAGCTCCGAAGTTCATTATTCTTACAACCTTACCTTCATATGTCTTTCCAACCTCAATTGGATCAACGATTGAACGGATAATCTTAACAGCCTTATCAATTCCTGCCTGCTCAACACCGCAAACAGAAACTCTTCCGTCATCATCTATATCAATCTTAACACCGGTCTCGTCTATAATAGCATTGATAGTCTTACCACGCTGACCGATAATCTCACCAATCTTCTCCGGATCAACAGTAAGCTGAACAATCTTTGGAGCAAGTGCGCTTACAGTCTCACGAGGAGCTGATATAGCAGGCTTCATACAGGTATCCATAATGAATAATCTTGCTTCACGACATCTTGCAATTGCACCTTCAACGATAGGTCTTGTAAGACCGTGAATCTTGATATCCATCTGAATTGCGGTGATACCCTCGGTAGTACCTGTAACCTTAAAGTCCATATCTCCGAAGAAATCCTCAAGTCCCTGAATATCTGTTAAAAGAATATAATCATCATCAGTTTCACCGGTTACAAGACCACAGGAAATACCTGCTACCATCTTCTTAATAGGTACACCGGCTGCCATAAGAGCCATACAGGATGAACAGGTTGAACCCATAGAGGTTGAACCGTTAGACTCAAAGGTCTCTGATACAGAACGAATTGCATATGGGAATTCCTCTTCACTCGGAAGAACAGGAACAAGTGCTCTTTCCGCAAGTGCACCGTGACCTATCTCACGACGTCCCGGTCCTCTTGAAGGCTTAGTCTCTCCAACAGAGTATGAAGGGAAATTATAATGATGCATATATCTCTTTGATACAACATTTTCATCAAGTCCGTCTAGCTTCTGTGCCTCTGATAAAGGAGCAAGAGTTACAACATTACATATCTGAGTCTGTCCTCTTGTAAACATAGCTGAACCGTGAACTCTCGGAATAATATCAACCTCAGCTGCAAGAGGTCTGATCTGGGTAATCTCTCTTCCGTCAGGTCTCTTGTGATCCTTAAGAATCATCTTACGAACTGTCTTCTTCTGATACTGGTAAACAGCCTCATCAAGAACTGCAAGCCACTCCTCATTTTCAGCAAAGGCTTCAGTAAGCTTGTCCTTAATCTGTCTGATATTTTCTTCTCTAACCTGCTTTTCGTCAGTAAATACTGCAACCTCCATCTCTTCAGGAGTTACAATCTCCTTCATGGCTGCAAATAATTCTTCTGGAACAGCACAGCTTGTATATTCATGCTTAGCCTTACCGCATTCTGCAACTATCTGGTCTATAAATGCGATAACCTTCTGGTTTAACTCATGAGCAGCATAAATAGCTTCAATCATCTTTGCTTCAGGTATCTCATTTGCACCTGCTTCAATCATGATAACCTTATCTCTTGTTGACGCAACTGTAAGCTTAAGATCTGACTCAAGGTTCTGAGCAGAATTCGGATTAAATATAAACTCACCGTTTATCATACCAACCTGTGTAGTTGCACAAGGGCCGTCAAACGGAATATCTGATATAGCTACTGCTATGGCTGAACCAAGCATAGCTGTAAGCTCAGGTGAACACTCAGGATCTACCGACATAACCATATTGTTAAGTGTAACATCATTTCTGTAATCCTTTGGGAAAAGAGGTCTCATAGGACGGTCAATAACTCTTGATGTAAGGATAGCGTTTTCACTTGCCTTACCCTCTCTTTTGTTAAAGCCTCCCGGGATTTTTCCTACTGCATAAAGCTTCTCCTCATACTCAACTGAAAGTGGGAAGAAATCAATTCCTTCTCTTGGCTTTTCAGATGCTGTTGCAGTTGATAAAACAACAGTATCGCCATAGTGCATAAGCGCAGCACCATTAGCCTGCTTAGCAACACGTCCGACATCAACGCGAAGTGTTCTGCCTGCAAGTTCCATTTCAAACTTCTTAAACATTTGTACTTTTCTCCTTGAAAATATATTTTGAATTAAGACTCCGAAACAACTGAAAATGCCACTTCAAATAATTACCGAAATACCATTTTCAGAAGTCTCGGTTTTGTCTTAATACAATCCCGATTATTATAGCATTTTCAGTGCAATTCTTCAAGTAGTGATTTACATAAATATGAAACCGAGATATAATTATTTATATATTAAAACGGAGATGCATAATGAATAATTCAGATTACTTTAACAAAGCACTGCACGATATGGTCTTTGAAAATGCCTGCGGCGCAGCCATAAGAAGGCTTGCCGATATGAGCATGCCGGTTTCAAATATAAATAAGCAGCTTGACTATCCTATATCCTTTGAACGTGTCCAAAGATATGTGTGGCAATACTATCTTGATAATAAAACTCTTCTTTATCTAAGCAACAAAACAAATTACAGAGAAGAAAACGGATATATAATCATCACTGAGCCATGTAAAACAAAAACATTTGTTAAGGAACAGGGTGCTTACGGAAAGATAACCTACAGACAGGTTATAATTGAAAGCGGTAAAAGCAATGATAATAAAGCTATAAACTCCTCACCTGGAAACGAATCAGATAAATATATCGCCTGTAATTTCGGAATAATAAAACGCAAAAATCCTGATGAATATAAAAAGCTTTTAAATAAGCTTGACAGTAACGACAGCGCTTATATCGATGATCTACCCTGGGAAAACAAAATAATTTATCACAGAATGAACGAAAAACTGATTTCAATCTGCAAATCAATCAACAACAGATAAAGAATAAATATCATACATCCTTAATTTAAGCATAAAAAACTGCGACATAATTGTCGCAGTTTTTTATAATTATTTTTTTAATTATTTTATTGTATACGTAGCCTCTACAGTAGATGGCTTTGTATTACTTGTATCCCATGACTTTCCGTTATATATAATAGGCTTTGCCATACCTGTTTCCTGATACTCAACATAGGTTACTGTATATGCCTTATGATCTGTTGTGGATGAATCATCAGCATCACAACCGATTACAAGCTTAGTACACTTTGGAACATCAGCAGTTGTTGTAATATCAGACTTATACGGATCTGTTGCAACCTTACTTGCTGCTTCACCCTTAGCATAAAGTGTTGACATCTCAGCCTGAGCTGCCGTAAGAGCACTCTTTGCATTAAGAACCGCCTGCTGCTGTTTAGCCTTATCGATGTATCCAAGTAATGCAGGTACAAGGATAGCTGCCAAGATAGCAAGAATAACAATAACTACAATTAATTCAACAAGAGTAAAACCCTTGTTATCCTTTTTTAATTTTTTCATAGTACGTCCTCCTCATAAATTATGTTTTCGCTCTTAATGATATATTCATTATACCAAAAACTATCGCTCACTTCAAGTTTTCCATTATATTTATCGGCAAAAAATCTCATAAAATAATAGCACTTTTTAATATTATTAAAATATTTACTATAAATACTGATCAAGCTCTGCCCTGTCATTTGAATATCTGTATGCATTTTCTCTTGTAATCATTCCCATGCTTACATATCTTGCAAGCTCATTGTTAAGAGTATGCATTCCGAAGGCTGAACCTGACTGCATAAGAGTTCCCAGCTGATGACATTTGTTTTCTCTTATCTGATTACAAACAGCATCCGTTCCTATAAGTATTTCCGTTGCTGCCACACGTCCGGTTCCGTTGGCATTCGGCACAAGGCACTGTGTAATAACTCCGTTAAGAACTCCCGCAAGCTGTGTTCTTATCTGATTTTGAATATTTGCAGGACAGGCATCTATTATTCTGTCAATTGTCTGCGGTGCTCCCGTTGTATGAAGTGTGGACATAACAAGGTGTCCTGTCTCTGCTGCCGTAAGGGCTGCGGAAATAGTCTCGTAGTCACGCATTTCTCCTACAAGTATGATATCCGGATCCTCACGAAGTGCACTTCTTAATGCAGATGCAAAATCCTTTACATCCCTTCCAACCTCTCTTTGATGTATAAGAGCAAGCTTTTTATCGTACTTATACTCAACAGGATCTTCTATGGTTATGATGTGGTCCGGTCTTGTTTCATTTATACTGTCAATCATAGAAGCGAGAGTAGTTGATTTACCTGAACCCGTTGGTCCCGTAACAAGTATAAGTCCCCTCGGCTTTGCAGCAAGCTCCTTAAGTACCGGCGGAAGTCCAAGCATCTCAAGTGAAGGAATGGTTGAATTAAGAAGTCTTATGGTTGCCGCAAGCTTTCCATCCTGTTTAAATACATTAACACGCTGTCTGTTACCGTCCGATGAACATATGGCAAAGTCTGCATCAAGACCTTCCTCCAAATCAGCTCTTTGCTCATCGGTTAGCATTTCAACAATCATCGAAAGCTTTTCTGCGTTATTTTGTCCGTCAACCTCCTGCAATTTACCGTTAATACGGAACATGGTAGGAAGTCCGACAGATAAATGTATATCCGAACAACCCATGCTTCTTGCCTTAAGTATCATCTCATCAATCATCATAGCCAAAGTAACCTCCCGTAATCATTAAAATATTAAATAAATAAAACTGTAAATTAAAAAAGGGAAAAATGTACAAAAGAACTCAATCCCATCACCTTCCCAGTAATTCCTTTACTTCTTCATTAGATTTAACCCGAAGAATTGCCATTCGTCGTCGACTAATCGAAAGTAAACAACGAATAGAGCAATCCCAAGAATTGAATACCATTAACTCAAATAAACCCCTTCGAAACGCAGTTTCAAGTAGACCAATAAATAACGACGAAAATAATTCTTTAATATCAAATCAAACTATTAATAATATTATATCAACCCCATCAAAAATAAAAAATTATAAAAGAAGAAAATATTCTTTGTATTTATCAGAAAAAACCGAATTAAAAAAAATAGAAGAAGAAAAGCCTAAAGAAGAAAATATTAATTCAGAAATAAAAGACACAATAAAATGCTATATATGCTTCGGCATTGTTAATAAACCAAAAATGTGTCAATTTTGTCATCGAATTGCTTGCGAAAAATGCTTATATAATTGGTTCGTTAATGAAAAAAATATTAATTGTGCTTATTGTAATAAAAAAGTTAATTTTAATGAAATGATATCTGTGCCTTTCATGTCCACTGTAGCTGACTTTGTTGAAAAAATATTTGATAAAGAAAATAATAATAATACTAACAATAATTATTGTCCTAATCATTCAAATGAACAAATATATTATTATTGTCTTGATTGTAATAGAGGTTATTGTAAAATATGTTTCGTTTTTTTCGGGAAAGAAAAAGATAAACATATTAAGCATAATATAATCAAATATGAACAATATAAAAATTTACAGTTTGATAATCTCAAAAAATTAGAAGAGAAAATTAATGAAAAAATAAATGAAACTAATGATAATATTAAATTATGTAAATCTTTTAAAGAAGTATATGAATATGAAAGAAAAAAAGGAAATGATTTTTTTGATAATATAAAAAAGGAATTTAATAAATATATTAATGATAATATAAGAATAATTGATAATCATATTAAATCACTCAAAGATTTTGTATTAAAATATGATAAATATAAAACTGAATTAAATAATTTTTATTCCAATTTTTCAAATAAAAAAATAAATAAAAATTATACAAATAATTTTTTCCAATCGCAAAAATTATCATATGAATTAATCAATAAATTTTCAACTTTATCTTCAGAAAAAACTTTATCTAAAAATGATATAGAAAAATTATCAACTTTTTTACAAGTTTTACATTGTATCTTAATCAATTTTCCATTTACATCAGCAATAAAATCATATTTTGCACTATCTCCATAAGGAATAGAACATTCAAAACCATATTCTATAAATTTAGAAATACAGTTGAGTTCAGTTAAATTTCCTTTTGATTTTGTGTAATCCATAATTTACACTCTAAATAGTTTGCTTTCCAAATGTGGCGTGTTACCCATTACACCACACTCTCGATATTAAGTGGTAAACCACTTAAGAAAATTATTCATTTGCGGCGTAAGAAGTAATAGTTACCGGACCGTACTCCCCTTCAGGCAGTACAATTGTTGCAATAGCAATAACGGACAAGATAGCGATAATAACTTTTCTCATTTAGATTATCTCCTTTTCAAAATAAAAATTTCAAGACGGAAAATCTCTGGAATCGAACCAAACAAACCCTTAAAGATTGCTGTAACCGTCTTTAAAATAATGTGAGAGAACTGGGTTAATTCTCTGTGATGCCGCTGCCATATGATAACAGCCAAATCATATAAGCCCAATAAGAATGGTATTATAATTTTGAAATAGACTAACCATTCCAAATAGTATAATCATATTCCCATTTGTATCCACAAGCAGTCTTTCTATTTTTCTAATGCTTACAGCAAAGTGAAATTTTTTAGAGTCACAACCCATAGCTTTTGCTGCAAGACTTACTGTTAAAAATCTGTTAATCTCATTACCTTCTAAGTCGTATTGAATAACTCCGAATTTTAAGGGAATCGTTTTTGTTAAATCTTTTGGTTGCTAATCCGGTTTTAGCCATTGGAAACCTCCTGCCTAATTCTAGATTCCATTGATAACTCGTCCTATAACTACACTATCTATACCGGTTTTTCTTTCAGCATCTTCATATGAATCATATGAAGCGATATATTTGCCCCATAAATCGTATTGAACAACCTTATTTCTTG
>CALGGL010000050.1 GCA_937915975.1 uncultured Lachnospiraceae bacterium
TGATCGTGACTGGAGTTCAGACGTGTGCTCTTCCGATCTATAAAAACTCTTTACAGTACACCATATACCACGCCATGTGTGATGAGTGTAATATAGGAGAATGTATGATAGTTCATCCTCTTGACAATAAGAAGATGAATCTCAGTCTGCTTCCTGCCAGCAGAGAGCTTGCGGGTGCCGAGGTGGAATTCATAGATACAGAGAAGCCACAATATATTTTAAAAAATTTACTGACTAAAATCCGGGATAAATTTGATTATGTTGTTATCGATTGCCCGCCGGCATTGGGAATACTTACCGTAAATTCCATGACAGCAGCAGACACTGTATTAGTTCCGATACAGTGTGAATTTTTTGCCTTGGATGGATTGACTCAGCTTATGTACACAATTAATCTTATTAAGAAAAAGTTGAACAAATCTCTCGAGATAGAAGGCGTGGTATTTACAATGTTCGATTCCAGAACCAACCTTTCGCTTGAGGTTGTTGAAAATGTAAAAAACAATTTGGATCAGTTTATTTATAAAACAATCATACCAAGAAATGTCAGACTGGCAGAAGCACCAAGCTTTGGTCTTCCAATCAATCTCTATGACAGTCGATCGGCCGGCGCTCAGGGTTACAGAGATTTGGCAGATGAGGTTATCAACAACAAACTATACGCGGGAATATAATTAATAAGGAGAAAACAAGATGGCAGTTAAAAGAGGATTGGGAAGAGGTCTTGACAATCTTATTCCAACAGGAGAAGAAAAAAAATCCAAAACCACCGCAGCTAAGCAGCCTGTTAAAACTGAAGTTAAAGAGGTTGTGAAAGAAGTGGTGCGTGAGGTGGAACGTACTATAAATATTAATAAAATCGAGCCAAACAAAAGTCAGCCAAGAAAGCATTTTGACGAAGATGCGCTTGCCGAACTTGCGGATTCTATAAAACAATACGGAATAATAGAACCTCTTGTTGTTGCAAAAAGAAATAAATACTACGAAATAATTGCCGGCGAACGCCGCTGGAGAGCAGCAAGATTGGCAGGGCTTAAAGAGGTTCCTGTAGTAATAAAGGATTATACCGATCAGGAAATTGTTGAGATTGCACTTATTGAAAACATCCAACGTGAAGATCTTAATCCAATTGAAGAAGCACACGCCTATGAAAGATTAATTAAGGAATTTAATCTAAAGCAGGATGAGGTAGCTGAAAGAGTTTCAAAGAGCAGAACCACCATTACCAATTCCTTAAGACTTTTAAAGCTTGCCGAACCTGTACAGCAGATGCTTATTGATGATATGCTGACAACCGGTCATGTGCGAACCTTGATCAGTATAGAGGATTCTACACTTCAGTATGAAACCGCACTTTATGTGTTTGACAAAAAACTGAGTGTAAGAGAAACCGAAGCTTACGTTAAAAAAGTACTCCGTGGCGGCACATCAAAAAAGGAAGCTGCCGTTACCGAAGATTTATCTTTCTTATATAAGGAGATTGAAGAGCGCCTCAAAAATATTTTGGGAACAAAGGCAACCATTAAATCTTCAAACAGAAACAAAGGCAAAATTGAAATCGAATACTATTCCGAAGATGATCTGGATAGAATTACTCATATGCTTTATAACGCTAAATAAATTATAAGGACGAAATATAAAATGGATACAACTATATTTGGAATGAATATTAAAACCTTTTGCGTTATTCTCCTTGTATTAGTGGCAATACTACTTATATTGCTTCTTACTGTAATCAGTAAGCTTAATGTTATGGCAAGAAAGTACGAAGCTTTAATGAGTGGAAAAAAAGGAGCAGATCTGGAAAAAATAATTCGTGTCAGATTTAAGGAAATGGATCAGGTTAAGGCTAATGCAAAAAGAGTAACCAAAGAACACAAAGAAATAAAAAGGAGCTTAAAATCCTGCTACAGCAAACTGGGTATCGTAAAGTATGATGCATTTGAACAGATGGCGGGAAAGCTCAGCTTTGTAATAGCTCTTTTAAACGAAGACAATTCCGGCTTCGTATTTAATTCAATGCATTCTCGTGAAGGATGCTTTAATTATGCTAAGGAAATTATTAAAGGCGAATCCTATATCCCTCTTTCCGATGAAGAAAAGGAAGCTATAGAAAAAGCAAAAACCGTTCAGGAAGAAATTGATGATTTAACCAACGAAACCGATAACGATTTGAACTTTGAATTTGACATACCGGTGAACGAACCTTCACCAAAACAGATATATATGGCAAACAACGCTGAACAACCTATGGAAAATGAAGTGGAAATAGACGTAAGAGACATATAGGCCTTTGAAGTTATGTAAACCAGGGTGAACGAGAACTTAAAATTAAAACAGAAAGATTAAATATATTTATAAAGATATTTATAAAGAAACAGTAAAATAATTTTTTAGCATCAACAAATAGACAAAATAAATTAATTATGTAAGGAGTACACAAAATGTTAGATATTAAATTTGTAAGAGAAAATCCGGAGTTAGTTAAGGAGAATATCAAAAAGAAATTTCAGGATAACAAGCTTCCTATGGTGGATGAGGTTATCGCATTAGATAAAGAAGTCAGAGAGCTTCAGCAGGAGGCTGACGGACTTCGTGCAAAGAAGAATACCATTGCCAAGCAGATAGGTGCATTTATGGCACAGGGTAAAAAAGAAGAAGCTGAAGAAGCTAAAAAAGAGGTTGCAAAAAATGCAGCAAGACTTGCCGAGCTCGAAGCTAAGGAGCCTGAGGTAAGAGAAAAATTAACCAAGCTTATGATGGTTATTCCTAACATTATAGATGAAACTGTTCCTATTGGTAAGGACGATACAGAAAATGTCGAGCTTGAAAGATTCGGTGAGCCTATTGTACCTTCTTTCGAGGTTCCGTATCATACTGACATTATGGAAAAGCTTAACGGCATAGACTTAGATAGTGCAAGAAAGGTTGCCGGTAACGGTTTCTATTATCTGATGGGAGATATTGCGAGACTTCACTCTGCTGTTATTGCTTACGCACGTGACTTTATGATTGACAGAGGATTTACCTACTGTGTACCTCCTTTTATGATAAGAAGTGATGTCGTTACAGGAGTTATGAGCTTTGCCGAGATGGATGCCATGATGTATAAAATTGAAGGTGAAGACCTTTACCTTATAGGTACAAGCGAACATTCCATGATAGGTAAATTTATCAATACAATTACTGATGAGGAAGCACTTCCTCAAACTCTTACCAGCTACTCACCTTGCTTTAGAAAGGAAAAGGGAGCTCACGGTATTGAGGAAAGAGGCGTATACCGAATTCACCAGTTTGAAAAGCAGGAAATGATAGTTGTATGTAAGCCTGAAGAAAGCAAGATGTGGTTTGATAAACTTTGGCAGAATACGGTTGACTTATTCCGATCTATGGATATTCCTGTAAGAACCATTGAATGCTGTTCAGGTGATTTGGCCGACCTTAAGGTTAAGTCCTATGATGTTGAAGCATGGTCTCCACGTCAGCAAAAGTACTTTGAAGTAGGAAGCTGCTCCAACTTAGGAGATGCACAGGCAAGAAGATTAAAGATAAGAGTTAAGGATAAGGATGGCAATAAGTATTTTGCCCATACCTTAAATAATACAGTAGTCGCTCCGCCTCGTATGCTTATAGCATTTTTGGAGAACAATCTTCGGGAGGATGGCAGCGTAGCTATCCCCAAGGCACTTCGGCCTTACATGGGTGGTAAGGAAGAACTTATTCCCGTAAAATAGTCCGTATTGTCGATTTAGTTTTAAATGAGGCGGTAGCAACAAGTGGTTTCTTAACCATGGCAGGCGCGAGCAAGAGGGCTCCATGGAGTTAAAGAGGG
>CALGGL010000051.1 GCA_937915975.1 uncultured Lachnospiraceae bacterium
CCTTCCGGATAGAAAGCAGTTGCATCGAGCCTTATAAGAAGTCCTTCATCTGTGATTCTGACTTCTTCAACTCCTGCTTCAAACTCTGACAGGTATGCATCTTCATAATAAAGTTTTCCGGTCATACAAACTCAGCCTCTCAAGTACTATTATTCAGATACATTATATATTAAAACCAGAGATCAGTCGATTGGAAAATGCATTTGCCGCATTGACGTAAAGTAAAAACACTTGACAAGCTCCCGTGATTATTGTATTATGTTCACGCTATGGAAGATTTTGTAAAAAGTTCGCTTCTTTTAGATTTTTATGGAGATCTGCTTACAGATCATCAGAAACAGGTTTACGGGGCTTATGTCCAGGAGAACCTTTCTGTAAGTGAGATCGCGCAGGAGTCAGGTATCAGCAGGCAGGGAGTCCATGATATGATAAAGCGCTGCCGCAGCATACTCGATTCATATGAAGACAAGCTTCATCTGGTTGACCGTTTCCTCGATATAAAGGATAAGGTCTCCCAGATAGACAAAGCTTCCAGCCTGGAAGACGCAAAACAAATATCATACGAGATCATGGAGCTTTTATAAATGGCATTTGAGAGCTTAACAGATAAACTGCAGAATGTTTTTAAGAAATTAAGAAGTAAGGGTATGCTTACGGAGGCTGATGTAAATGAGGCCATGAAAGAGGTTAAGCGTGCTTTGCTTGAGGCTGATGTAAACTTTAAGGTTGTTAAGCAGTTTATCAAATCGGTAAGCGAGAGAGCTGTCGGTGAAGAGGTCTTAAAGGGACTTAATCCGGGACAGATGGTTATAAAGATTGTTAAGGAAGAGATGGATAAGCTTATGGGCTCCGACGTTACAGAGATAAAGCTTCTTCCTTCAAATGAAATTACGGTCATTATGATGTGCGGTCTTCAGGGAGCAGGTAAGACAACTACTGTTGCCAAGCTTGCAGGACAGTTCAAGAGCAAGGGAAGAAGACCTTTGCTTGTTGCCTGTGATGTTTACAGACCTGCAGCTATTAAACAGCTTGAGATAAACGGCGAAAAGGTTGGAGTTCCGGTATTTACCATGGGTGACGGACACAAGCCGGTCAATATCGCAAAGGCTGCCATAGAGCATGCGGAAAAAAACGGAAACAATGTTTTATTTATAGATACTGCCGGTCGTCTTCATGTTGATGAAGAGATGATGAATGAGCTTGCGGAAATCAAGTCTAATGTTACTGTAAATTATACCATTCTTACAGTTGATGCCATGACAGGACAGGATGCGGTAAATGTTGCTACGGCATTTAATGAAAAGATAGGAATTGACGGCGTTATTCTTACCAAGCTCGACGGTGATACAAGAGGCGGAGCAGCACTTTCCATTAAGGCTGTTACAGGTAAGCCGATACTTTATGCAGGTATGGGAGAAAAGCTTACCGATCTTGAGATGTTTTATCCTGACAGAATGGCAAGTCGTATTCTTGGAATGGGAGATGTCGAAAGTCTTATTGAAAAGGCTCAGGCAGCCATAGATGAGGAAAAAGCCATAGAGATGGAGCAAAAGCTTCGTAAAGCATCCTTTGACTTTAACGATTTCTTAGAGCAGATGGAGCAGATGGAAAAGATGGGTGGCATGAGTGATATACTAAAGATGCTTCCGGGCTTTAGCGGTAACAAGCAGCTTCAGAATATCGACATAGATGACAATGCAATGAATATGCCGAGAGCCATCATTTTATCCATGACACCGAAGGAAAGATCCAATCCGGATATTATTAATCCGAGCCGTAAGAAGAGAATTGCCAATGGTGCCGGTGTCGATATAAGTGATGTAAATAAGCTTCTTAAGCAGTTTGAACAATCAAAAAAGATGATGAAGCAGATGTCCGGCATGATGGGCGGAAAAAAGAGAGGCGGTTTTAAGCTGCCGTTTGGTTTTTGATAATAGGTAATAACTTATTATAGATTTAGCAAAATGATAAACTCATGAATAATTCATGATTGATAAAGGGAGGTGAAAATGACATGGCAGTAAAGATAAGATTAAGAAGAATGGGATATAAGAAGCATCCTTTTTATAGAGTAATCGTTGCTGACTCCAGGTCACCAAGAGATGGTAGATTTATCGAAGAGATAGGTACTTACGATCCTAATCAGGAGCCGAATGTTGTTAAGATTGACTCGGAAGCTGCTAAGAAGTGGCTTAACAATGGTGCTCAGCCAACAGAAACAGTAGCTAAATTATTTAAGCAGGCAGGTATCGAGAAATAATCGAGGGAGGTATTGATAATGAAAGAATTAGTTGAAATTATTGCAAAATCTCTTGTCGATAATCCTGATGAAGTGGCTGTAAGCGAAACTGCTGACGGTGATACTATTACAATTGAACTTAAGGTTGCACCTGATGATATGGGTAAAGTAATTGGTAAGCAGGGTAGAATTGCTAAGTCTATCAGAACTGTCGTTAAGGCAGCAGCTTCTAAGGGTGACAAAAAGGTAATTGTAGATATTAAATAATTCTGTTTGACTTTTATGGGGTGCGCTTCGCGTCACCCCATAATTATTATAAAGGAGAGTTTATGCAGGATATCTTCAGAATAGGAGTAATTACATCAACTCACGGATTAAGGGGAGAGGTCAAGGTATTCCCCACAACCGATGATGTAAACAGATTTAAAAAACTGAAAAAATGCTTTATCCGTACGGATAAAGGGGACATAGAGGTAGAAAAAAATACTTGTAAATTCTTTAAAAATATGGTTATTCTTTCATTTAAGGAATTTGATAATATCAATGATATAGAAAAGTATAAGGGCTGTGATTTGTATGTTACAAGAGAAAATGCAGTTCCGCTTGAGGAGGATGAATTCTATATATCCGATATTATAGGTGCGGATGTATTTGAGGAAAACGGGGACAAGCTGGGCGAGCTTTCAGATGTATTAAAGACGGGAGCAAATGATGTATTCGTTGTAAAGCTTCCCGATAAAAAAGAGGTTTTGATACCTGTAATAAAGGAATTTGTACCCGAAATGGATATAGAATCAAAGAAGATAACGGTAAGATTAATGAAGGGAATGCTTGATTAGATGAATTTTCATATAATGACACTGTTTCCTGAGATGGTAATGAACGGGCTTTCGGAAAGCATAACCGGCAGAGCGATGAAAAACGGCTTTATAAATGTTGATACCGTAAATATCAGGGATTTTGCCCAAAATAAATACGGACATGTGGATGATTATACCTATGGCGGAGGAGCGGGTATGCTTATGCAGGCAGAGCCGGTATATCTTGCGTACCAATCGATTCTTGAACGAATCAAAGCCGGTGAGGAAGCTTTTGATAAAAATGAAAATAGTATGAATGATAACAGGAAGCCGAGAGTTATCTATATGACTCCTCAGGGAACGCCTTTTAAACAGTCTATGGCTGTGGAATACTCCAAAGAGGAAGATATTATTATCCTTTGCGGGCATTATGAGGGTATAGATGAAAGAGTGCTCGAGATGATTGTTACTGACAATGTTTCCATAGGCGATTTTGTCTTAACGGGCGGTGAGCTTCCTGCCATGATGATAGTTGATGCGGTATCAAGACTTGTGCCCGGAGTTCTTGGCGGTGAGGACAGTGCGGTTTATGAGTCATTTTATGACGGACTTCTCGAGTATCCTCAATATACAAGACCGGAGGTCTTTATGGGAAAAGCTGTTCCGGAGGTGCTTTTGTCGGGACATCATAAAAATATTGAAAAATGGAGATATGAGCAGTCATTAAAGAGGACAAAGGAAAGAAGACCTGATTTATATGAGAAATATATAAATAATAAGAATAAATGAGCTCGGTTTGATTTTCAATAGTGTATATATGCTTGTTTTATTGGCATTGATAGTGTATAATATAGAAGTTATGAAAAAATCTTCGGAGGGAAGTACAATGAAAAAGAAATTATATATAATGGCACTTATGGTGTGTATAATCGGTATGTTTGCCGGCTGTGGCAAGAAAAAGGAAGAGGATACGTCGGACCCTAATGCAGAGCTTAAGGATGATGTGATTGAATTTGTTAATAATAAGCTTCCTGCAATTGAAGGTGACAGAAATAATGCCGTAGCAATATATAATTCTTATTTTGAATCGGATGATGTCAATATAGAACAGTTTTCATCAGATTTACAGGGCACAGCTATTCCTGCCATGGAAACATATATTACTAACTTAAGTAATATTGAAGTAAAGACTGATGAGGTTAAGGCTTTAAAGGATTTGTATCTGCAGAGTGCACAAAAGCAGCTTGACGCCATGAATAAGGTGGCTGCTGCAATCAACGAGCAAAATCCGGATTATCTTACCGAGGCAGACGCTTTGATTGATGAGTCTGAAGATCTTATTTTACAGTATCAGACGCAGTTAAGAACAATTGCAATGGATACCGGTATAACCGTAAACGGAAGCTTTAGTGATGAAGTTTCAACAGATTCAGATGCTACACCTTAGTTTTTATACATTTATTTAAATTTAAACGGCAACAGTTATAATAAACTGCTGCCGTTTAGTGCTATGGGAGAATAATTTATGGATGAACACATAGTTGAAGGATATTATTTTGAGGATATCCGGGAAGCGAGTAAGGCAAAAAAAGAGTATTTTAATATTTGTAAACTTAAAGGGTCGATTTCCTTTGATGATTTGCAGGGGTTGAAAAAACTGTATCTGAAGCTTGTGGGTAAAAACTATTTTTCAACTCCCATAGGCTATGCTTTTTTACAGGAGATGAGAGAATATATAGTAGAAAATCTCGGTGACGAGGATTTGCCTTTAATAAGTGTTGAGAAAAAGGAAGTAATCAAGGTTCCGGATGTATTAAGTGAAAAGCATCCGGAGGTTTCATCGGAAAAATATAAAAAATTAAGGTCCGACTACGGAAAACTTAAAAAAGAAAAAACCAGAATTTTAATTATAACAGCAGCCCTTGCGGTTATTGTAGCAGGTATGTTTTATATTATGGCAACCAATGAAAATATCGGGTATTTCAATACGGAGGAAAAAATAGTAAATAAATATTCTGCCTGGGAGGAAAGACTTGTAAGCTGGGAAAATGAGCTTAAGCTTAAGGAGGAAGAGCTTGATCAAAGGGAACAGGAACTTGATTCCTTGGATTCTGAGGATTAAATAATATATTTTATATGATTTCACACTTTTAACATAATGTATTTGTATAATATATCGTATATTTCCGGTATGGAGGCGTTTATTATGGATGATTTAAAAATACTTGTTGTTGATGATGAGAGCAGAATGAGAAAGCTTGTCAAGGATTTCCTAAAGAAGAATAATTATTCGGTTCTTGAGGCTGCCGACGGAGAAGAGGCTGTAGATATATTTATGTCAACTAAAGATATAGCACTTGTGATTCTGGATGTTATGATGCCGAAGCTTGACGGTTACGGTGTTGCCGAGGAGATAAGAAAGGTCTCGGATACGCCGATTATAATGCTTACCGCAAAAAGTGATGAAAAGGATGAGCTAAGAGGCTTTGAACTCGGTATAGATGAATATATTACTAAACCGTTTTCCCCAAAGATACTTGTAGCGAGGGTAGGAGCCGTATTAAGAAGAAGCGAGTCGACAGATAAGGAGGAAATTATCTCCGTGGACGGCATTGAAATGAATATATCGGCTCATCAGGTTAAGGTTGACGGAGTTCCTATAGAGCTTAGCTACAAGGAATTTGAGCTGCTTAATTATTTCCTTGTTAATAAAGGTATGGCACTTTCGAGAGAAAAAATTCTTAATAATGTATGGAATTATGATTATTTCGGTGATGCAAGAACCATTGATACACATGTTAAAAAGCTGAGAAGTAAGTTAGGCTCAAAGGGTGAATATATCAAGACCATATGGGGTATGGGTTATAAGTTCGAGGTGTAGTGTAATATGAAATTTTCCGTGAGAATGAAGATAACTTTAATGGTTGTTATATTTACAACATTTATAGTGGCCACTTCATGGATAGTTTGTAATTATGTAATTGAAAGGGTATTCTTAAACAATCTTAAAGCTAATCTGGTTACAACATATAATTCGTGCAATAAGCTGTTTAACGAAAGCTCGGATGATTATGTGGAGTTTGATGATTTGTACGGAAAAATCAAAAATCCTGCCGGAGCGATTGTTCTTATTATAGACGTGGAAAATAATAAAATATATTTCACGTCTATTAATGATAATGGCAGGATGATGGAAAGTCTTAACAGAATTATTAATTCCGTTATAGAAAAAGATGAAGGAAGATTTCTGGATAATTCCGAATACATTATCCAAAGAAATCATGATGATACGATAAATTCTGATTACTATGATCTGGTGGGTAAGCTTGACAATGGTTTTTCCGTTATAATAAGAAGCCCGATTTCCGAGGTTGAAACCTTTGTAAGAACCGTAAAAAAGGTATTTAATTATGTTGCGGCAGTGCTTATAGTTTTTTGTGCTGTTTTTGTGCTTTTTATAAGCAATATTTTTTCGAATCCTATAAAGAAATTAAGTCACTCGGCAAGAAGAATGGCTAATCTTGATTTTGATTCCAAGGTTAAGGTTTATGCAAAGGATGAGATAGGTGAGCTTGGTGAATGTATGAATGAGCTTTCATCAAAGCTTGAAAATACCATTTCACAATTAAAAACAGCAAATCTTGAGCTTGAAAAGGATATAGAGGAAAAAAGGAAAATCGATGATATGCGTAAGGAGTTTTTGTCTCATGTATCACATGAACTAAAGACACCGATTGCATTGATTCAGGGATATGCCGAGGGATTAAAGGACAATCTTTTTGATGATAAGGAAAATATGGAATATTATTCCGATGTTATTGTCGACGAAGCGCATAAGATGAATCAGCTGGTGCAGAAGCTCCTTACCTTAAATGAGATTGAGCTCGGTAATTTTAATATTAAAATCGAAAGGTTTGACCTTGCTGAGCTTATAAAGGGTGTGCTTAATTCCACAAGAATTCTTATAAATGAAGAATATGTCAAAATAGAATTTGAAGAAGAATCTCCTGTCTGGGTATGGGCAGATGAATTTATGATTGAGGAAGCATTTACAAATTATCTTACAAATGCAATTCATTATGTGATTGACGGAGGTATTATAAGAATCTTTTTCAAAAGAATTGATAATAATATCAGACTTTGTGTATATAATCAGGGAAACAATATAGATGATGAGGATTTGGATAAGCTTTTCATTAAATTTTATAAAACCGATAAGTCAAGAAGCAGGGAGTATGGAGGAAACGGCATAGGATTATCCATTGTTGCGGCGATTATGGAAGCACATGGAAAGAAATACGGTGTTTATAATGTGGATGACGGAGTAGTATTTTATTTTGATTTAGATACTAATATGCCTTGCTGATATTAAAAAAAAGTGGTAGAATAATATAGGTTGTACATTTTAGTATGTGCGGAGGAATATAATGAAAAAAATAATAGCAATATGTTGCTTTTTTGTGCTTATGCTATGTTCTGTCGGATGTACGAAGACAATTGAGCTTACTGACGAGGAACAGTATCTTGTGGCAGAGTATGCGGCTGAGCTTTTACTTAAGTATGACAGGAATATCAATACTAAGTATTATTCTGATAACAAAAGGACAACGACTGAGGCCTTGGAGCCGGATATTATCACAACCGAAGCAGTGGAAGTAACGGAGGAGCCGACCGAAGCGGTTACAGAGACGGAAACGTCTGAACCCGTGGAAACAACCGAAGAACAGGTTACGGAAGCCGCAACCACTCAGGCAGAGACAAATGATGTGGATTTGAGTGGGAAGACCGCTGATAAAAGCTTTGATATAGCAGCGTTTGCGGGTGTTGATTCGGTATCTGTCAAATACTCCTATTATATGATATCCGAGGAGTATCCGTCTATGGATCATGACGGAGTTGCAATTACCATTGAAGCACCGAACGGATACAAGCTTTTGGTATTAAAGTTTAATATGGAAAATAAAACCGGAGACGATCAATATGTAGATTTATACAGTAAGGATCTGGAGTACAGCATAATAATAAATGACAGTAAATCGGCAAAGCAGATGCTTACAATTCTTATTGATGACTTATATACCTATCAGGGAACGATACAGGGTAATATGTTTGAAGAGGTTGTGCTTTTGTTTCAGGTGTCGGATTCGGTTGCAGAAGAGATTGATAACGGAAGCTTAAAGCTTAAAGTTACGGACAGCAGCAATAACAGTACGATAATCAGCTTAGATTAATATAATGCATGGAGGGTAATTATATGGATACAAATATTTTATTGGAAAGTGGAACAAATGAGCTCGAGGTTTTGGAATTTGTAATTAGGGGTAATCATTATGGAATTAATGTAGAGAAGGTGCGTGAGATTCTTACATATCAGGAGGTAACTCCGATACCTAATTCTCATCCTTGCATCGAGGGAATATTTATGCCGAGAGAAGATATCATTACTGTTATTGATTTATTTGCGGCGCTTGGCTTTGATAATGATGATAAAAGAAATAATTTCTTTATTGTAACCAATTTCAATAATCTTAAT
>CALGGL010000052.1 GCA_937915975.1 uncultured Lachnospiraceae bacterium
GTATATGATACGCAGTGTGATGAATTTTACCTTCCGCCGCTTAGTGTACAGCCTCTTGTGGAGAATGCGATAAGATACGCTGTAGCGTCAAAAGAGGGAACGGGATGTGTCACAATACGCTCATGGAGGGCAACAAGCGGAGTATATATTACCGTAGAAGATGACGGAGACGGATTTGAGAGCAAACAGCTTAAAAACGATGACAGCTATACCCACAGGTTCCATGTGGGTATAACCAATGTCAAATCAAGACTGAAAGCCCAGTGCAACGGGACGCTTAAGGTGGAAAGCACACTGCATGAAGGGACAAAGGCCACCATTTTTTTGCCTGACGAACTGATTTAGGCTTTTTAGGGGGAGAGTGTTTATGAAAAGGATATTATGCTTGTTAACTTATACAGAAAATATGACTTGAAGGAATGTGAGGTGATTTTTAAAAATATGATACCTAAGACAGATGAATTTTTAGAAGCTATGTACAGGTTCCATCATATTAATCTGCAGGTATTGATTCCTGAGCTGTCGCGTGCGGAAGCGATTATCGTCCATAATCTTGGTATGACAGACAGAAAAGAAAGTTCGGGACTTAAGATGTCATCACTTGCAAAAGTGCTGTGTGTATCCATGCCGTCACTTTCGAGGATGGTTAAAGGCCTTGAGGAACGTGAACTGGTTAAAAGGGTATGTGATATAAGTGACAGGAGAAATACATACGTGGTTCTTACAGATGAGGGAAAAAGCTTGTATGAAAAAACTGATGGGATAATGACAGATTTTATAGAATCTGTTTATCACAGAGTCGGTGAAAAGAAACTGACGGAGCTTGCAAAGCTGATGAATGAGATGGCAGATGTGGCTTCTGATGAGATTGAAAAAAGAAGAACTGAAAGAAAAAGAAATTGAGAAAACCGCATTTTAAAGATTTATAAATATTTAAATATAATAATAAAGTGACAAAAAATAAAATGAAAGGATACATTTACTATGGCACAGATATTTAAAAACATAGCCAAGTATTGGCAATTTGTAATCATTATCTTTGTGCTTTTACTGGCTCAGGCATATGGTGACCTTGCCTTGCCTCAGTATACCTCGGATATCATAGATACCGGTATACAGAATAAAGGTGTTGAGCATATCATGCCTGAAAAGATAACTGCCGAAGAATATGATTATGCAATTCTTTTTATGACAGATGAGGAAAAGGAAAAATTTGAAGCGGCATATGAGGCAGACGGAGATATCTATAAGAGAATAGTAAAGGACAAGGATAAACTTTCCGAACTCGATGAAGACCTGCTTCTTCCGATAGTTATAAATTATCAGATGGAAGCGGTTGCTGTGGATACCTTTAAGCAGCAGATATGGAGTAATGAGGATGTAAGTAACGGGCTTCTTGCATATGGCATAACCGAAGAGGCATTTTATGAAATGTCGGTAGAGGATATAGGAAAGCTAATGCAGATGGATATAACCTCTTTTACCAAGGACATTGAGGATGCGAATGGTAATGTCGTTCCGACAGAGGTTATAGATATGCGTACCATATACAAGTCCATGTATGATGCAGGCATGATGGATACCAAGGCACAGGACAGTGCAAGAGAGACCTTTGAACAGATGTCGGATACCATAGGTACTTCTACGCTAAAGTCGATGGGTAAGGCATGGACTATAGAAAGAGAGGCAGAGGCAGGCATTGACACAGATCAAAAACAAAAGGATTACCTGTGGGCATCGTGCTTTAGAATGATAGGTATGGCATTTTTGATTGCGGTAGCAGTTATACTTGTATCATATTTTTCTGCGATAGTCGGCGGACGCATCGGACGCGATTTGCGTGAGAAGGTGTTTGGCAAGGTGCTTTCATTTTCAAATGCGGAAATGGATAAATTCTCAACCGCCTCGCTTATTACCAGAAATACAAATGACATACAACAGGTTCAGCTTGTCAGTACATTGCTGCTTAGAATGATTTTATATGCTCCGATACTTGGTGTCGGCGGTGTAATCAAGGTTTATAAGACCGGAGCTGATATGGGTTGGGTTATCGCTCTTGCAGTTGTGGTTGTTGTAGGTTTTGTCGGAATTTTGATGTCGGTTACACATAAGAAGTTCCGTCTCATGCAAAAGCAGGTGGATGCGATAAATCTTGTGGCAAGAGAACTGCTTACAGGAATAAGTGTTATAAGAGCATTTGGTCGTGAGAATGAGAGCGAGGAAAGATTTGACGGTGCCAATAAGGACCTGACCAAAACCCAGCTTTTTGTAAACAGGGTTATGAGCTTTATGATGCCGGGTATGATGCTTATCATGTATGCGGTAAATATACTTATCATCTGGACTGCAGCACACAGGATAGATGAGGGAATCATGCAGGTAGGAACCATGACTGCATTTCTTACATACGCAATGCAGATTGTTATGAGCTTCCTTATGCTTTCGGTAATGTCGATTATGCTTCCGAGAGCGGGTGCTGCGGCGGAGCGTATCAAAGAAGTTATTGATACCGATTCAACCATCACGGATAAGGATTCAGCTAAATCAATAAGTGATGCCAAGGGTGTTGTAAGCTTTGAAAATGTACATTTCAAATATCCAAATGCCGATGCGGATGTACTTGATGATATAAGCTTTACTGCCAATCAGGGGGAGACTACGGCGATTATAGGAAGTACCGGATGCGGTAAGTCGACTATGGTTAATCTCATACCGAGACTCTATGATGTGACAGGCGGCAGGATAACCATAGACGGAACAGATATAAAGGATATCAAGCTTAAGGAGCTTCGTGACGGTATCGGATTTGTACCGCAAAAGGCGGTGCTTTTCTCCGGAACTATAGCTAGTAATTTAAGATTTGGTAAGAGAGATGCGACGGATTATGAGATAAAGGAAGCAGCCGGGATTGCACAGTCTACAGATTTTATAGAAGCAAAGGACGATGCTTACGAAAGTCATATAGCACAGGGCGGAAGCAATGTATCAGGCGGACAAAAGCAAAGACTTGCCATAGCCAGAGCCATAGCAAAGAAACCTAAGATATACGTATTTGATGACAGCTTTTCAGCACTGGATATGAAGACAGATGCGAAGCTTAGAAAAGCACTGGAGGAAAAATCAAAGGACAGTACAGTTATAATAGTAGCACAGCGAATAAGCACGATACTTAATGCAGACCAGATACTGGTGCTTGACGAGGGCAAAATAGTAGGAAAGGGTACGCATAAGGAGCTTCTTAATAGCTGTGAGGAATATATGGAAATAGCGAAATCTCAGTTATCTGAGGAAGAAATAGAAAGTACGAGAGGAGGTGCGGCAAATGAGTGAATCAAGAGAAGATCTTAAGAAGGTTACAGCGAGAAGACGTGGACCGGGTGGTCCTCCGGGTATGATACCGGGTGAGAAAGCAAAGAACTTCAAAGGTGCCGTAGCCGATATGCTAAAGTATATGGGTAAGGACAAAATTAAGGTTCTTATCGTTATGATATGTGCTGCACTTTCTACTGTATTTATAGTTGTGGGACCTAAGATAATGGGTAAGGCAACTACAGAGCTTGCCACTGGACTTATGAAGAAGATTTCCCAGACAGGCGGAATTGATTTTGGCTATATCGGTAAGATACTTCTTATAACTCTTGGACTATATGTGTTAAGCGGAGTATTTACATTTACCCAGGGTTGGCTTATGACAGGTGTAACCCAGAGACTCTGTTATCGTATGAGAAAAGAGATATCCGAAAAGATAAACCGTATGCCGATGAAGTATTTTGAAAGTCGTACCTATGGTGAAGTGCTTTCGAGAATTACAAATGATGTAGATACTCTTGGCATGTCGCTTAACCAGAGTATCACAACCATGATTACTTCAATAGCGACCTTGGTAGGTATAACAATAATGATGCTCAGCATTTCGCCGCTGATGACACTTATTGCTATATTTATACTTCCTGTATCCGGTGCATTGCTTGGCTTTATAATGAAACACTCACAGAAATATTTCAGACAGCAGCAGGATTATCTCGGTCATATAAACGGTCAGGTTGAAGAGGTATTTGGCGGTCACAATATAATCAAGACCTTTAACAAGGAAGAGGAAACCTTGAAGGAGTTTAAGGAGACCAACAATGTACTTTATACCTCAGCGGTTAAGTCACAGTTTTACTCGGGACTTATGATGCCGATTATGACCTTTGTAGGAAACTTAGGCTATGCAGGTGTTGCAATATCCGGTGGTATGCTTGCCATAAAGGGCGTGATTACAATCGGAGATATACAGGCATTTATCCAGTATGTTAAGCAGTTTACCCAGCCGATAACCCAGATGGCACAGGTTATGAACCAGATGCAGTCTATGGCGGCAGCAGCTGAAAGAGTATTTGAATTCTTAAATGAGGAAGAAGAGGTTCAGATAATTGATAATCCGATAAGACTTGATGAGGTTAAGGGTGAGGTAACCTTTGACCATGTACAGTTTGGCTACGACCCTGAGAAGATAATAATTCATGACTTCTCAAGTGAAGTTAAGCCGGGACAGACCATCGCCATAGTCGGACCTACCGGCGCAGGCAAGACCACTATGGTTAAGCTTTTGATGCGTTTCTATGATGTAAACGGTGGAGCAATCAAGGTTGACGGGCATAATGTAAAGGACTTTAACAGACGTGAGCTTCGCTCGGCATTTGGAATGGTACTTCAGGACACCTGGCTCTTCAAGGGCTCAATCATGGAGAATATCAGATTCGGTCGTCAGGATGCAACAGATGAGGAGGTAATCGCAGCAGCCAAGACAGCACATGCACACCACTTCATATCCACACTTCCGGATGGCTATAACTTTGAGTTAAACGAGGATGCAACCAATGTATCGCAGGGACAAAGGCAGCTTCTTACCATAGCAAGAGCCGTGCTTGCCAACAGTCCTATACTAATCCTTGATGAAGCAACATCTAGTGTAGATACAAGAACCGAAGCAAGAATTCAAAGAGGTATGCATAACCTCACCAAAGGCAGAACCAGCTTCGTAATCGCACACCGCTTATCCACCATACGAGATGCAGACTGTATCCTCGTCATGAAGGACGGTGACATTGTAGAAAGCGGAACTCACACCGAACTCCTTAACGCAAACGGATTCTACGCAGACCTCTACAACAGCCAGTGGAACATAGCATAAACTCCGGTTTCTCGCATAATAGTAGGTATCCGGACCACTGCTTATATTTGACTTCACGCTTTTTTAGGTTTTCTAAAGCGAAAAGTATATGAATAAGACTGATACACAACGTGTCATCAATTTGCTAAATCAAAGCACTCAAATTCTTTATAGGTGCTAAAAATCGAAA
>CALGGL010000053.1 GCA_937915975.1 uncultured Lachnospiraceae bacterium
TTCAACATCCGTGAGATCGCATTTGACCGCTGGGGAGCGGTGCAGATGGTGCAGAACCTTGAGGGCATGGGATTTACGGTCGTTCCTTTCGGACAGGGATTTAAGGATATGTCCCCGCCGACCAAGGAACTGATGAAGCTGACGCTTGAAAAGAAACTGGCGCATGGTGGACATCCCGTCCTGCGGTGGATGATGGACAACATCTTCATCCGGCAGGACCCGGCAGGAAACATCAAGGCGGATAAGGAAAAGTCCACGGAGAAAATAGACGGCGCGATTGCAACGATCATGGCTCTTGACCGTGCCATCCGCTGCGGAAACGAATCTCACGAGAGCGTATATGACTCCCGTGGAATTCTATTTATCTGACTCTTGCATAATTTCCCTTAAAAACGGAAGAATAATAAGGGGAAAACTCGGCAGGTACTTGACATTTCCCTTAAAAATGATTATAATTTAAGGGAAAGTATGAGGAGGTAAGGGAATGCGAGAGTTCAACTACTCATTGATCAAAGATAAAAAGTGGGACTCGGAGCTTCTGGGTCTTGTTGCTGCCATCTATAAAGAGGCAGGAAAGCAGGAGATGTATTTGAAGCAGAGACCGGAGGAACTTGAAAAACTGGTGGAGATCGCCAAGATTCAAAGTACCGAGGCATCAAATGCCATAGAAGGCATTGTCACCACAAATACGCGCATCAGACAGATCGTAGAGGAAAAAACAACTCCAAGGAACCGGGATGAGCAGGAAATTGCAGGTTACCGGGATGTGCTGGGAATCATCCATGAGAGCTTTGATACGATCCCCATCACACAGAATTATATTCTTCAGCTGCACAAGATCCTCTACAGCCACATGAATAATCCCGTGGCCGGTAGGACGAAAACAGTACAGAACTATATCAGCGCGACGTATCCCGATGGGCATACAGAGACGCTTTTTACTCCGCTTGCTCCATACGAGACACCGGAGGCGCTTGACAGGCTGTGCGAAGAATACAACCGGGTCATAGGAAATCTGGAACTTGAACCGCTGATTGCGATCCCGGTGTTCATACACGATTTCCTCTGTATCCATCCCTTCAATGATGGGAATGGCCGTATGAGCAGACTGCTCACTACACTTTTGCTTTACAGGAGCGGTTTTTATGTGGGGAAATATATCTCACTTGAGGCAAAGATAGCAAAGAACAAAGACTTGTATTATGATGCACTTTCTGCCTCACAGGACGGATGGCATGAAGGAAAAGATGATTCGGTTCCATTCATCAAGTATCTGCTGGGAACAATACTTGCTGCCTACAGAGACTTTGAGGATCGGTTTGCGTTGGTGGAAACAAAGAAATCTGCCCTTGAAACCGTGAGACTTGCCACAAAGAACAAGATTGGTCGTTTTACCAAGCAGGACATCAGGGAACTTTGTCCGTCGCTCAGCGTCAGCTCTGTTGAGGGCGCACTGCGCAAGATGGTGGCTTCCGGTGAACTGAAACGTGAGGGCAGCGGAAAAAACACCTGCTATTACAGGACAACATGAGAGCATTCCCTTAAGAATGCAAACTTTCCCTTAAAACAATTAGGATTGGGGCTATGGCGATTCCGGCTGCGAAAAGCTATGGATTGACCGTAATCACGAACGGTAGTGCTGCAAACAAAGAGCGAGTGCTTGATCTGGGCGTGGATCGCTTCATCGATTATAAGACGGAGGACTATTCCGAAGTTTTGTCGGAAGTAGATAATGTACTGGATACGCTCGGTGATCGGGAACTTGCCAAAGAATTCAGCATACTCAAACATGGTGGTAAGCTCGTATCTTTGCGCGGTATGCCTAATGGAGAATTTGCTGTCCGCACGGGTATGCCTGCCTTCAAGAAGCTGCTGCTTAAGGTAGCCGGAAGAAAATATGACCAGATGGCCGCAAAGCAGAATCAGAGCTATTACTTCATCTTTGTACATGAAGATGGAGCAGGATTGGAGCGGATATCTGAGATATTTGCGGAAAGGCATATCGAAGCATCGGTTGATGAAGTGTTCTCCCTTGACGAGGTGAATAGTGCACTGCAAAAAGTAGCTGCAGGAAAATCAAAGGGAAAGACAATCTTGAGCATGCCATGAAACATCCCGTTCCAGACAGAACTTTCGGTTTATATCAGAACACGTCTGATGAGTTGCCTGATTTTCTCAAAGCAAAATTTCGTGGACTGTTCTAAACCCGACATTTGCGAAACTGTTGACATTCATAGTGAAGTCCCAAGGCATGTCGAAACCGTTTGCTTTTTATCCAACATAAACCAGACATCTTGAAGAATAATATTATAAAATAAATATCCACGCATTGCGATTTGAAAGGTGATATGATATACTATAAACATATAAACGCAATGCGAGGTGAATGTAATGGATATAGCCACAACAATAAAAGAACTACGAGAAAGCACAGGTATGTCACGTAAGGAGTTTTCAGAGCATACGGGTATTCCTGTACGTACATTGGAGGATTGGGAAGCAGGTCGTCGGACCCCTCCTAATTATATACCTAGGTTAATAGCATACCAACTTTTGTTCGAGAAACATAAAAAAAGAAATGTATCGGTAATAGAGGATGCAGAGGGTAATAAGATAGTTGTTATTAATGATATAGCTTTTAAAGGCCGACGTTCTATTCAGTGGGATGATGTTGAAAAATACTTAAAACGATATGTAGGGGATATATTTTCCATAGCTGAAGATAATGAGATGATTTATATAGGTTCGGAACTTCCAAGTGAATATGCAGGTTCGGTATATACAAAGAAATTGAAGGGTGCAGATGCTAAAGCAAAAGCGAATGCTGCTCAAGCAATTCCTGAAATGATAGAGATAGCAACAAATGGTATTTATGAAGAAAACCGCAAATCAAAACATGGAAGAGATGCAAAAAATGGATGGTATCGCTATGACACACGATTTGCTTTGCCGGTATATGGGGATGATGAAAGTATAGAAAGATACAACATTTTCCAAGGGCGTCTTCTTATAAGACATGCTTCAAGTGGGAAGAAGTACCTTTATGATGTTTTAGAAATAAAAAAAGAAACAGGCAAGTCCTGTCAGACATAAGTCCTACCCGGTGAAAACCCATTTCTTTAATAAGAAAGTATCAAAAAAATCAGTATTTGTCAACAGTTAAAAAGAACTGATAAAAGGAAAAGGAGGAAAACCTTTTATGAGAGATTTTGACAAGCAAATGGAAATGGTTCTCTATCATTCGGATGAAGGGGATGTTTCCGTTGATGCATACATAAAAGATGAAAGCATTTGGATAACACAAAAGTCTATGGCTGCATTATTTGATGTAAATGTCCCTGACATATCAAAACATCTTACCAATATATATGATGAAGGTGAGTTAATAAAAGAGGCAACTGTTTCCAAATTGGAAATAGTTCAATATGATATCGCAAACTTAAGTGATATCCCGGAATTGATAAGGCTTAGAATCCTTTATATGATAGATGATTTTGGCTCTATCAGCGATAAGGAAAAAGAAAGTATGGAAGACCAGCTTCCGGGATTTTTTGAGAGAGAACTCGGGAAGAAACTGATCGCATTTGTTGCAAGGGCAGAGGGCAGGCTTGTTGCTGCTGCGTATCTTCTTATTATTGAGAAACCTGCAAATCCATTCCTCCCAAACGGATATGATTCCGAGGTGTTTAGTGTGTATACAGAAGAAAAATACCGTGGCAGAGGAATATGCACGAAGCTTATGAGCAATATGATTGAATATGCTAAGGAACATCATATTTGTCGCATTGACCTGATGGCAACCGATGAAGGATATCCGATATATAAAAAATTGGGTTTTGAAGATAAGGTTCAAAAATATACGGATATGAGATTGAATCTTTTATAGGAGTGAGGACTGGAACATTCTTTAGTTTCGTTATGTCATTATTCACGATTTTCCATCATTATATTTGAGTAAAATATCTTTTCTTCATGATAAAAATCAGCAGAGCCGTCATAGCGTTCAGCTGTGGCGGTAATCTATATTAGACCGATTCCATTTCCGCCCTGTTTGGTGGAAAGGTAGCGCTTTCCTTTGCGGTTTACCTTACCGCTAAAGCTGTTTGATACAGCGATATAGAGCTCTGTACCCTGCTCTCTTGATACAGTGATTGTAACAAAACGCTCATCTTCAGGAACATCCTGACATGCAGTTATTGCATTTTCAAGAACATTTCCAAGAACAGAACATAAATCAATAATGTCAATGTATAACCGGTCAGGCAGACTTATATGCTGCTCTATGCGTATATGAGAATCCTTTGCTATTTGAAAATAGTGATTCAATAAAGCATTAACGGCATTATTACCGCAATAGTCTGCGGTATCTTTTTCGGGATAATTTTTTATATATTGATTAAGAAGGTCAAGTGCTGTCTTATTATCACCTTTTTCCGCAAGTTCTGAAAGCGTACGGAGTATATGACGGAAATCATGTCTGGCTCTGGCTGTGGTTTCAAGATATTTTTGCTGGGCATTGTATTGCTTTTCCTGCATTTGAAGGATGCGGATTCTTTCATTTGCCCGCACACTTTCGATAAGAGAATTGACAATAAAATAGAATATAACATTTAACATAAGAACCATCAGAAAAAATAATATCATATTGGTCATATAAGCTCTTGCTACGTGGTTGGTATGCATAGTGCTATAGTAGTGTACGACATTGTTTATGTTGTAGATTATAAAGATACCTGATATAACGGAAAATATATACCAAATACTTTTTTGATTCAGGTTATCAATCAGATATGAACCGTACCTTGAAAAAGGATAGTATAAAATACAGGCAAGCAATACACTGATAAATATTTGAAATACCGCAGCTTCAAGGCTAAAATGATCAAGGTCGGATTCAGGATGCATAAATGCATCAAAGGCATTGGAAAAATTAGACATGAAAGCCATTAAAGCCATTACGAGTAAATATATACTGAGTGACTGGCTTATATGTGTATTAAGCATCATACAGTATGATATAAAACACAGAACAAGCAAAGGAAGCATAAGTGAGTTGTAGGCAAGTGAGTACCTTGTCTCGACATAGGATAGTATTGGTAAAACGACTGCAAAAAAACAAATAACCGATATCATTATATGTAACATTTTAAAGCGCAGTCGGTTTTTCATAGGTGCAAAGCAGAGGATTGCAGACGGAATCAAAGGCAGATATGAAACTAATGATATGAGATATTCTTTTAGGTTCATGGTTTTATTCCTCCGTTGTCGTATTTGCCGTGCAGCTTGCTGAAAATGTAGTTCTTTCTTATTTGGTTTAGATTTTTTCTTTCGCGAACATTAACGGGAAATATATGGCCGCCCTCTAATTCACAGGTATCACTGAAATTCGTGATATAATCCATGTTGATAAGAATACCGCGATTTATTCTGAGAAATCTTTTATCCTTGCAAAGGATGCCACATATTTCTGAAAATGTCATCCTTGGATGATATTCACTTTCCTCTTTACTTACAATCTGTACATAGTTTCGATTGCTTGAAACGTATTTTATGCTGTGATACGGTATGCTTATGTCTGTACCGTCGGAAGCTATCACAAGCTTCTTTACATTGACAGATTGTATGTCGGAGATTTCACCTAATACCTTAAACAAAGAAGCTCTAAGCTTCTCATCTGAAGCCGGTTTTATGATATAGTGATATGCATGCACGTCAAATGCCGATAAAGCGTGATCTTCACTGGTAGTAAGAAAAATGATAAGTGTATCGTTATCTACAGTTCTAATCTGTCCGGCAGCCTCAATTCCGGTCATCCCATCCATATAAATATCCATAAAGATAACCGTATATTTTAAAGAGCGGTAGTCTTTAAGAAAGCTCTCGGAATTATTGAAAATGTTTAGTTCTATATTCATATGGTTTTCTGAGGCATATTCTTTGATAATGCGTCCGATTCTCTCCTGTTCGGCAGCATGGTCTTCAACAAGGGCGATATTCATTAATCGTTCCTCCAAAATATAATACATATATTGTAGCAAAAACGAGAATTATTTCAAGGCTGCATTGGTATTTTGCGATTATTGTAAATAATTAGATTTTTATGACGTTCGTCCCGTTTTTTATGACATTCGTCCCTGAAAGGTTGAATAATTACATGGATTTTATAAAATTAAGTGGTATGTAACGGGATGAAAACAAAGAATTTTTTATCAGATAATATTTTATCTGATTGGGAGAATAGTATTATGTTTAAAAAGCTGAATAATACAGTAATCAAACGTCTTGTAACTACCATATTATTAATATTTGTTCTTATGTCGTTGATGCTTGTATATATTTTCACGTCTTTTTACAGAAGTTCGGTTGATAATATTATGGAGCTTGGTGTAAGTAATATGAACAGTCAGGCTACCATGATTGAAAACTATATTAATAAGGGGTGGGATATACTCGTAGTAACGGCAGATACCGTTAATTATATGCTGGAAAATGATTTGAGTAATGAGTATATCATTTCTTTTCTAGAGGAAGAGACAAATAAAGTACAAAATGAGGTTGACAGTAACTTTACAGGGATATACGGATATATAGATGGTGAATACATAGATGGAAGCGGATGGATACCGCCGGAGGGTTATAAGCCAAAGGAACGTGTCTGGTATACTACTGCTTTAGAAGCCGATGGAAATGCTGTTATCGTTGCTCCGTATCTGGATGCACAGACTAATACAATTATGATATCCATAAGTGAGCTTTTGTCTGACGGAGAGAGCGTGCTTTCACTTGATATTGCATTAAATGAGGTTCAAAGCATAACTAAGAGCATGACAATGAATGACAAGGGCTATGGTTTTATCATGGATAAGACAGGTCTTGTGGTGGCACATCTTGATGAAAATGAAAAAGGAAAGATATATCCGGAAAACGACGAGCAGCGGATAATGGTTGACAATATAATTAAAGGTGATAATGAACATTTCTCCATATCATTGGACGGAAAGCAAAGTACAGTGTTTTCCAAACAGATTGTTGATGATTGGTATGTTGTAATAGTTGCAGATAACACCAAGCTGCTTATGGAACTTCGTAAACAATTACTTATTTGTATTCTTGTATCGACATTGGTATTTACGGTAATTGTTATATATGCAGCTGTTTTTGCAAGAAACATCGTAAGGTCACAGAGAAAAGAAAGAGAGAGTCGGGAGAAGCTTGACAGAGTCAACATGAATATAATCCGTTCTCTTGCATATACGATTGATGCCAAGGATCGTTATACCAGCGGTCATTCTCAAAGGGTAGCGGAATACTCTTTGGAAATTGCAAAAAGAATGAATAAATCGGATGAAGACCAAAAGATTATCTATTATGCGGGACTATTGCATGATGTGGGTAAGATAAGAGTACCGGAGGCCGTTATAAATAAGCCGGGTAAGCTGTCTGATGAGGAATTTGATCAAATAAGAATACATCCGGTCAGTGGTTATCATATACTTAAGGATATACATGATGATGAGCGTATAGGTTATGGTGCAAAATATCATCACGAAAGATATGACGGTACAGGATATCCTAATGGACTTGCCGGAAAAAATATACCTGAGATAGCAAGGATAATTGGAGTGGCAGATGCATATGACGCTATGGCGAGTAACAGGAGCTATAGAAAAGCGCTTTCACAGGATATTGTAAGATCAGAGATAGAAAAGGGTAAGGGCAGACAGTTTGACCCTGAAATTGCGGATATAATGCTCAAGATGATAGATGAGGATAAGGAGTATAAGATGTGTCAGGCGGAAACACTTAAAAATGATATACTTGTCGTTGATGATGAATTGATGAATATAAAAATGGTTGAAAGGATTCTTAAGGATATTACATCGATAAATGTAGTACGGGCAACAAACAAAGAAGAAACCTTTGAAGCTTTGGAAAATAATGATATATCAGTTATTTTATTAGACTTAAAAATGCCGGATATTGACGGCTTTGAATTATTTAAGCTTATCAGGGAAAAGTACAGTATGCCTGTTGTTCTTATGACTGCAGACAGGAGTAATGAAACAGTTCAAATGATAAGTGAACTTGGTATAGATGATTATCTTACAAAACCGCTAAATCCTTTTATAACCAGAGAAATTGTTTATGGAATTATAAAGTCCAAGAGAGATGACCTATAGGGAAAAATGGGGGATTGGTATGTGGAAACGAATTGTAAACAAAATGTTTCATGAGGATTTGGACATACAGCACAGACTGCTTAATCTTATCTTAAGTGCAGCGTTTATCGGAGGAGTTTGCTCTTTAATTATTACTATAGTTATCGGGGGATATTCCAGTGCTGCCGTAACTGCTGTACTTCTTATTGTAGTACTTATTTCATTATATTTATCAGTGATACGTAATCGTATAACGGCTGCTGCGGTTCTTATAACGGGAATGGCCAATCTGTTCATTTTCCCATGGATGTACTTTAATTCCGGAGGCATGTACAGCGGAATGCCTATATGGTTTGTACTCGGACTTATATTTACATGGCTGACACTTAAAGGACGTATATGCTATGTGATGTATTCATTAAATCTAATAGCGTTAATAGGCTCAATATTGGTAGGAGAAAATCATCCCGAATGGTTTAAACCTATGCCGGAAGGCTTTATGAAGGGTGATATAATTCAAACAATTATTGCGGTATCTGCTATAATCGGAATCATTTTCAAATATCAGACACATGTATATGAGAAGCAGAGAATGAAGATATTGGAACAGGATGAGCAGTTGCATATCGCAAATGATGCCAAGAGCCAGTTCCTTGCCAATATGTCACACGAGATAAGAACTCCTATCAACGGAATAATCGGTATGAATAGTCTAATTCTTGAGGAATTGGATAAAGGAAAAACAGATAATATTGCAGAATATGCAAATAATGTCAATAGTGCAAGCCAAATGCTTCTTTCGATTATTAATGATATATTGGATATATCCAAGATTGAATCCGGTAAGATGGAGCTTGTTCTCGTGGAATATGAGGTATTTTCTGTTTTAAATGACTGTTACAATATGGCATTGACAAGAGCCGCTGAAAAAGGGCTTGAGCTTGCGATGGATATTGACAGCAGGATTCCTTCTGTATTGTATGGAGACGAGGTGCGGATAAGACAGATAATCAATAATTTTCTTTCCAATGCTGTAAAATATACCCGTGCCGGTAAGGTAACGCTGAGGGTAAAAGAAAGCTTAAGAAAATCATTTATGTCTTATCTGGTTTTTGAGATTGAGGATACGGGAATCGGAATACGTGAAGAAGATATAGACAAGTTGTTTTTGAACTTTACCCGACTTGACGAAAAGAGAAATCGTAATATAGAGGGAACAGGTCTTGGCCTTTCGCTTACACAGAAGCTTGTAGATCTTATGGGAGGAGCTATACAGGTTGAGAGTACATATGGCAAAGGTTCCAAATTCACGGTTTCGATTAGTCAAAAAATAATAAATGATGAACCGATTGGTGATTTTCAGAAAAAATATCGTGAATTTGTTAATCAGAAAAATGAGAATGAAAAGTCTGTTTATATTCCGGATGCCAAAATACTTGTTGTTGATGATGTGGATATGAATATACTCGTAGTAAAGGGTCTATTGAAGCGCACACATGCGTTGGTTGATTCGGCGATTAGTGGTGAAGAGTGCATTAAAAAAATATATGACAAACATTACGATATCATCTTCCTGGATCATATGATGCCTGAGATGGATGGTATAGAAACCTACAGTAAGATGAAGGAAAAAGGGGATCATAAGAATGTCGATACTCCTGTTATAATTTTAACTGCCAATGCTATAGTAGGCGCTAAGGAAATTTATCTTGACAAGGGCTTTACGGATTATCTTTCCAAGCCCGTCAGATATAATGAGCTTATTGATATGCTTTGCAAATATCTGCCAAAGAATTTGATTAATGAGGAGGAAACAGAGGTAATGACAGAGAATAATATTGAATCAAGGTTCCCAATGCTTGATACAAAAACAGGTATGGGATACTGTATGAATGATGAGGAATTTTATACAGAAATGATACAGACCTATGTTAATGGTGATAAGAGAGAGGCTTTGGCAGAAGCTATAGATAAAGAGGATTGGAAATTGTATGAAACTTATGTTCATGCCATAAAAAGCAATTCTCTTAATATCGGTGCGGTAACACTGTCTGAACATGCAAAGGCTCTTGAGTTTGCGGCAAAGGATGGTAATTATGAGTTCATCAGGGAAAAGCATGCAGAATTAATTAAAGAATATGCGGATATGATAGAAGGATTGAAGGAAGCATTGGATGTTGAATAAGGGTAAAGTTGTGCTACTGTTTTGAGATGTTTTTATTAGATAGCCGGTTGGAGAAATCTGACCGGCTTCTTTACATGCTGCCTTGAAAAACACCTTGATTTGTTATACTATAAATTATACGAAAGGATAAGTTTAATAAGGCTTAGATTTGCAGGGAGAAAAAGATGAAAGTATTAATTATTAACGGAAGTCCGAGAGTAAACGGAAACACAACCATTGCAGTTAATGAGATGGTAAAGGTATTTGAGGCAGAGGGTGTAGAAGCAGAGGTTGTTCAGATCGGAAATAAGGATGTGCGTGGATGTATAGCCTGTGGAACCTGCTTTAAGAAAGGACAATGCGTATTTGACGATGTGGTAAATGAGCTGGCGCCTAAGTTTGAGGAGGCAGACGGTCTTGTGGTAGCTTCACCGGTTTATTATGCTTCTGCAAATGCAACTTTGATTGCCTGTCTTGACAGATTGTTTTACAGTACACATTTTGACAAGACTATGAAGGTTGGTGCAAGTGTTGTTGTTGCGAGACGTGGAGGTTTATCTGCAACCTTTGATGAGCTTAATAAGTATTTTACAATCTGTGGAATGCCTGTGGCATCAAGTCAGTATTGGAACAGCGTGCACGGCAGAGAACCGGGTCAGGCAAAAGAGGATGCAGAAGGTCTTCAGACAATGAGAGTTCTTGCGAAAAACATGACTTTTCTTATGAAGAGTATCGAGCTTGGAAAGGAAAAATACGGTTTGCCTGAAAAAGAAGAATGGCAGCCGACACATTTTATAAGATAGAAGAGCCGAGTATGACAGCATAGAGGTAACGCATACTATCAGGACAGAGCCTGGCGCATCTGATTTAAGAACCTCTCTGCTATTGGTGAAAATGCCTGATGTTTTTTCCATATCAGATACAGCTTGGTTTCAAGCTTAGGTGTAAGCGGGCGAAATACCAGTCCACTCTCCAAGGAGGTATTTACCAGCTTATCAAAGGTGAGAAGGTAGCCGAGATGTTCCTTTGCGAAAAGCGATGCATTATAGGATAGGCGGAAGGAGCCTTCGAGATGTAGCTTATCCATTTTGTCCTTAGCCCATCCTGGTATATCCTTTTCCCAACCTTGACCTGAACAAAATAATGGTAAACCGATAAGGTCATCCACACGGATGGCCTTTTTTTTCGCAAGGGCAGAGTCGGCGGGCATGACAACTCCCCAGATATCAGATTCGGGAAATACGAGAGATTCATATTTAGATGAATCAGGGGTTTCGGCAAGGACAGCGAAATCAAGCAAACCCTTATCAAGCTTTTCGGCAACCTGCTCCGTATCACCGCTGGTGATATGGTACCTGAGTCCGGGATAGCTTTTCTTAAATGTATTTATTTCCTTGACAAGAAGACTGATTTGATATGATTCTGCCAGGCCAAGGTAAAGGTCGCCTCCGGTAACATCATCAAGAGCGACAAATTCCTTTTCTATCTTATCCGCCATACTTACAAGGTCTTCTGCGCGGTTTTTGAGTAATATTCCCTCATCGGTAAGCTTGATGCTGAAGGAATGACGGGTAAACAATTTCTTCCCAAGCTCATCCTCCAAAGCTTTCAACTGCTTTGAAAGTGTAGGTTGTGTGACATGCAGTATTTCTGCAGCGCGGGTCATATTTTCTTCTCTTGCTACGGCAAGAAAGTATCTTAGAGTTCGTATTTCCATGAGGATTCTCCTGGTTAAGTAGTGTATATTTTATAGCAGTGCACTCGAAATGCTACGCATTTCTCGTTCTTCGGCATTCGCCGAATAAATATGTATATGCTGATGTGCTTTTGTGAGCAAGCTCCCATAGCACACAGCATAAACATATCTGCACTGCTCATTGCTATATGATATGCCTAAAAGGAATATCATGATATTCATTATAACAATTAGCAAATAATTATACAAGATGTTATATTATGTAATGAAGTAATATATTAATTTGATTTTTTATAACATATGGAGGTATATAATTATGATGAAAACGGAAGAATTAAAATTGGTAACCGAATGGGATAAAACATTTCCAAAGAGTGATAAGGTAGAACATAGTAAGGTGACATTTGTAAATCATTTCGGTATTACATTGGCGGCTGATATGTATGTGCCGAAAAATGCAGAAGGAAAGCTTCCGGCGATTGCAGTTTCCGGTCCTTTTGGAGCTTGTAAGGAGCAATCATCCGGACTTTATGCGCAGACTATGGCAGAGCGAGGCTTCCTCACAATTGCATTTGATCCTTCCTTTACAGGTGAATCAGGTGGATTTCCACGTGCGATGCATTCTCCTGATATAGATGTGGAGGATTTTCAGGCTGCTGTAGATTTTCTCTCTGTTCAGGACAATGTAGACCCTGAGCGTATAGGAATCATCGGTATCTGCGGCTGGGGTGGAATGGCATTGCAGACTGCATGTATAGATACAAGAATCAAGGCAACAG
>CALGGL010000054.1 GCA_937915975.1 uncultured Lachnospiraceae bacterium
CGAGATCTGATCGTGACTGGAGTTCAGACGTGTGCTCTTCCGATCTAATAACGGCTTTGTTATTGCTGATATTCCGGGAATTATCGAAGGCGCCTCTGAGGGAGTCGGTCTTGGCTTTGAATTTTTAAGACATATTGAAAGAACCAAGGTTTTGGTTCATATGGTAGATGCTGCCTCAACAGAGGGCAGGGATCCTATAGAGGATATAGAAACAATTAATAATGAGCTTGCCACATATAATGAAAAACTTCCCAAAAGACCACAGGTTATTGCTGCAAACAAGTGCGATGCCTTATATGGAGATGCTTATGAGACCGTTATTCAAAAGCTTAAGGATAAGTATGAGCCGAAGGGCATTAAGGTATTTCCGATATCTGCTGTTTCGGGAAAAGGTCTTAACGAGCTTTTGTGGTATGTTAACGGACTTGTAAAGGAGTCTGATGTTGATGTGGTGGAATTTGAGCCTGAAATCGAGATAGAATTTCAGGATAATCCTGAGCTTCCGTTTGAGGTTTGGAAAGATGAGGACGGTGTATATCGTGTTGAAGGTCCGAGAATTGAAAGGATGCTTGGATATACCAATCTTGAATCCGAAAAAGGCTTTGCGTTTTTTCAGAATTTTCTTAAGGATAACGGAATACTCGAACAGTTGGAGGAGCTTGGTATAAGTGAAGGGGATACAGTCAGATTATACGGTCTTGAATTTGATTATTATAAATAAGGAGAATGATTATGACAAGTAAACAAAGGGCATACTTAAAGGGACTTGCAATGAATATAGATCCTGTTATAAATATCGGAAAATCAAGCCTTACTCCCGAGGTTACGGCAGCTATAGATGAGGCGTTTAATAAAAGAGAGCTTATTAAAGTCGGGGTTTTAAAAAACTGTCTGGATGATCCGAGAGCGATTGCCGAAGCTGTTGCCGAAAGAACAAAAAGTCAGGTTGTTCAGGTTGTCGGTAAAAAAATAGTTTTATATAAGCCGGACAAGAAAAATCCGAAGATAGTATTACCGTAAAATATAATTTATCGGAAAGTTTAATTATGAAAGAAATATCGGTTTTTAAAAAATATAATAGCATAGGTATACTCGGAGGAACCTTTAATCCGATTCATAACGGACATCTGATGCTTGCTCAAAGGACAAGACAGCAATTTCCGGACATTGAAAAGGTTATTATTATGCCGAATAATAAACCGGCTTACAAAGGGAACAATGAAATAATAAGTCCGTCGGAAAGAATTAATATGATTAAGCTTGCCGCAAAGGATTATGATTATATTGAAGTTTCGGATATAGAAATCAGAAGAGGCGGAGTAACCTACAGCTATGATACGCTTATGCAGATAAAAGAAATTAATCCAGAGATTAAAATTTTCTTTATTGTGGGTGCCGATTCGTTATTTACAATTGATAAATGGTACAGATATAATGATTTTCTTAGTATGTGTACTTTATTGGTTGCAAGACGAAGAAGCGATTATAAGGATATGCTTGGTTATGCAAATAAACTTAAAAAGAGAAATTCAAATCTAAATATTGAGTTTATTGATTCTCCCGAAATGGATATTTCATCATCTGCCATAAGAAAATTTTTATCGGGATATAATATAAAAGATAATGAAGAAAAAAAAGCCCGTATTGAAAAATATCTTGATAAAAGAGTACCTTTCACCGTAAAGGAGTATATTTTAAATAATTATATTTATTTAAAGCAATAAGTATGCGGGATGGAGAATATTTATATGAATAAAGAAAAAATGGTTCAAAAGCTCAAAGAGAAAATCAGCGAAAAACGTTATGAACATTCAATAGGTGTATCATATACTGCTGCATGTATGGCTATGGTTTACGGTGCTGATATAGAAGCGGCAAGAACAGCCGGTCTGTTACATGATTGTGCAAAGGGATTATCTTCGAAGGAAAAGCTTGAAAAGGCAAGAAAATACGGACTGCCGGTTAACAAATATGAGGAAAGTCATCCGGAAATGCTCCATGCAAAGCTTGGGGCGTATTTTGCCAGATATAAGTTTGATATTACAGATGAAGATATTCTGAATGCCATAACATATCATACAACCGGAAGACCGAATATGTCTTTACTTGAAAAAATAGTCTTTGTTGCGGATTATATAGAACCAAACAGAAGACCTGTCAAGGATATGGATGAAATAAGACAGGAAGCCTTTACTGATTTGGATAAATGCATAGTTCATATACTGAAAAATACAATTGAGTACCTTGAAACAAGTATGGATGATATGGACTATATGACTAAAATGACATATGACTATTATTTAAATAAATAGATTTACGTAAAAATGAAGTGGAATATTTGCGTGTAAGGAGTATATATGAGCTCAAAAGAAATGGTTAAGATTGCTTATAAAGCACTTGATGATAAAAAAGCAAATGAAATTAAAATAATTTATATTGGTGATATTTCTTCAATAGGAGATTATCTTGTAATTGCCGATGGTTCAAATAATAATCATGTTCAGGCCTTATGTGATAATGTTGATGAATTTATGCATAAAGAAGGATGCAAAATCAAAAGTAAGGAAGGATATTCAAATGGAGGATGGATTTTGCTTGATTATTATGATATAATTGTACATATATTTTCAGAGGAAGAACGTTCCTTCTATGATTTGGAGCATATATGGCGTGATGGAAGGTTTGTTGCGATTGGAGAATTATAGGCTTTATGAAATCGGATAGTATTCTTAAAGATAATTATAAAAAAATAAATCAATTATCAGCCAGATG
>CALGGL010000055.1 GCA_937915975.1 uncultured Lachnospiraceae bacterium
AGCCCTTACAGCTAAAGGGCAGATATTAGAGAGACAAGGGAGATATTCAGAGGCCATTTCTTGTTACGAAGAGGCCCTAAAGGCAATTAAAACAACCCTTGGTGAGACGGATTTCTTCAGAAGAGTGGCAGAGTATTTGAAGGCGGCAGTAAGAAGAAGCGGCAGTGTTTATAAGGGGGAATTTGAATATTTAATAAGTGGATCGGGACATGGCTTTATTAAAGGTCTTGAGCTTGACAGAGAATTCTATGAGACGGTGGGAAAGCCTATGCTTATGGAAAAGTATGCTGAATATTTTCCTTACATGACAATTGGAATGGTGGGGGAAGGAAGCGATTGCTTTGGCTTTGACGATGAAACGTCTATGGACCATGACTGGGGACCGGGTTTTTATATTTGGCTGGATCAGGATCTATATGAAAAGATAGGAGAGAGTCTTCAAGCAGATTACGATGCACTTCCAAAGGAATTCAAGGGCTTTAAGAGAATGAACACTGAACATGGGGCAAAGAGGGTAGGTGTGTGTCCGATTAGAGAGTTTTGCAGTTATTATATTGGTGCAGCCAACTACCGGCATTGGCAGCAGAAAGGATATATTTCCTCTATTATGCTGATGGAGATTCCCATGTATTGTCTGGCAGCATTTCTTAACGGTGCAATATTCCATGGACCGGAAGGTGAATATAAGAAGGTCTCTAATGAGGAAAGTAATGACAAAGAGGATATGGGTAATAATATAGATGCGGGGCATGGTGAACTATGTAGATTAAGAGAGTATCTTAGGGGATACTATGATAAAGTGACAACGATTACGCTTTTATGCCAGAATTTGGCTGAGTTTGGACAGAATGCTCAGTATAATTATCCAAGAATGAAGAGGCGGGGAGATCATACTGTGGCAATGCAATTGTTACACAGAGGACTTAACAAGGCAGTTACAGCCGGTTATATTCTTAACAGAATATATGCCCCTCATGATAAATGGCTTATGAGAGGTACAGATAGATTCACTGTACTTATGGAGCTGCCGGAACTTGTCAGAAAGATTACAATTCAGGCTTCAAGGACATTGATATCTGATATTGAAGGATTAGAGAAGAATTTTAATAATGATTTCTTTTCTGATGAAAATACCACATAATCATGAGTGTGCAATTTGCGATTGCAGTTAGATTAAAAACCAAACTAAATTCGAACATAAGCGACCCCGTAAATTATATATTTGTACAAAAGTACTAAAAATACCAATAAAATAATAACATTTATTCATATTTTTTACAATATGTCAAAATATACAGTTTTGAACTCAATAATTGTATAAATCTTCCTTATATCAGTTAAACGGTATAACTTCAGCCTGTAAGTCACTAGAAAAGCTGTCAACGATACCCTCGGTAACATATATTGATGTATCAGATTTAACAAGTACCATTTCAAAATCATATTTACCCATGCGCCAAAGCTCAACTGTCTTATCATACCCTAACAAAATAGCTATTGTCGATAACGCATCCGCAACTGCCGAATCGGAAGAAATAATAGTTGCCGATACAATATCCGTATCTGCAGGATAACCTGTTGCGGGATCGATAATATGATGATAGTAATTACCATCCTGTTCAAAACATCTCTCGTATATACCTGCTGTATCAACTGACATTGCAGACATACCATTATCTGATAAGCCGTCAATTGAAATTACAGCAATATAGTCGCCCTGACTGCCATATGGATTTTGTATACCTACACGCCAGGGCTTGCCGTCCGGCTTGGAGCCAATAAAAGAAATGTTACCTCCAAGGCTTATCATGGCACCGGTTAAAGCATTTTCATCTTTTGATGTAAGAAGTTCATTTACCTCATCAGCTATGTAACCTATGGCAATCGCACCCAAATCTATCTTCATTCCATTTTCCTTAAACCTTACACCGAAAAGCAGTTCACCACTTTCCTCATCATCAGCATATCCCGATGAAACCGCGTTAGACCACTCGCGGGCAGGAAGCTCAAGTACCTCTGCATTATCAGGATTTGTTTGCAAAAGAAGTTCACCTATCTCCGTATCATCAGGAACACGATAGTTTTTGCTGAAAAATCCCCACGCATCCGATAACGGATAAAGAGCTATATTAAATGCACCATCTGTTTCATGCGAAAGCTCCTGACTCATCTTTATAACCTCTATAAGTTCATCCGAACAGGCTGCATTACCGTTATTATTTAAATAATAAACCTCTGAATCGGGTCTTTCCGTTGAAAACACACCGTCCAATCTGTCGATCAAATCAGCCGATTCCTTAAGTGAAGCCTCTGCATCCGCACCATATACAGTCAAGCCTATCACAGTATCCATTGCAAAAAATGTGGTTGATGCACTGTTTTCACCTGTTTCGATATCTATTGAATCAGAAAACGGTGTACTTTCTGTTGTCGGCACATCAGCTTCTGTCTTTTCCGCTTCAGTGGTTATATCAGTTGTATTTTCTTCGGTAATTTCTTCAGACTTTTCTATAGTTTCTTCGGTAGATTTTAAGGAACTACCTTTTTTTGAATCATTTGAATCACCACATCCGGTTAATAATAAAGCTCCCAAAAAGATACCTCCTAATATCCGCAATCCTCTTTTATTCACTCATTTTCCCTCCTCACTTATACAAACTGCTATATTTATTTTACCTCTGCACCCTGTTAAGATATCTCTCCCATGTAAAAATAGCCTCTTTAAAACTTACCTTTATCTCATATGAATCTGCTGCCGTATTGTCTTCCTCGTCTGTAAACTCTAATCCTATGTTATATATATTTTCAGAAGATGCATGGTCGGTATCTTTCTCCATATAATATAAATAAGCTCCCTCACAGGTCTTAATTATATTATCAGTCTCCTCATCACTTAAAACAGTATCCGGCACCTCTTCAAGAAGTACCTCATTTGCATCATAATATCTGTAGCCGTCCTTTTTTGCTGATATCATCTTACCATCTAACAATCTAACAGTAGTTGTGTCTGCGTAGCTTTCGGTATAATTGGTATTCTGTGAGTTGTTGCTGTCTACAATAAGTGCCTCAAGCACAAGGATTATTCCGGCTTCATTTACCTTAAAGCTTGAGATAACACAATCGTCAAATGTAAATTTTTCTATTTCGTTTACTGATTTAAAGCCCATTTTATTACTCCTTTTATTCCTTATGAAATCCTACAATCTTAACTGCTGCAAGCGGTGTTCCAAAATCATCTGTCACACGCACATTGTAACAGCAGGTACTTCTTCCGTTCTTTATAAGCTCTGTTTCCGCAATAACCTTATCACTCTTTGGCACTCCGATAAATGATATATCCGATGTGATGGAAACTGTTCCCGGCTTCTGCCAGTTTGATGCAACTGCAAATGCAAAGTCTGCAAGAGTAAAATACACTCCGCCCATTACACCGCCTACTGCATTTTTGTGATGCGCATTTAAAGTAAGGCTTACCTTTGCGTAGTTATCTCCCACATCTTCTATGTATGCTCCTGTATCGGCTGCATACATATCATGGCTGAAAAATTCTCTTATCTCTTCAATGTCCTTCATTTTTAGTCCTCCTGTAAATTAATTATATTCTCTTTCCAAGCTCCCAAAATGTCACCGCACTGGCTGCTGCCACATTTAAGGAATCCACTCCGTGCGACATAGGTATCATAGCCGTATAATCACAGGTATTAATCACATCATCCGAAAGGCCATAACCCTCCGTACCCATGATAACAGCAAGCCTGTCTGCCTCTGATAAACATCCATCATCAATTCCTATTGAATTATCCTTTAATGCCATCGCAACGGTTTTAAAGCCAAGATTATTCAGTTTATGTATATATTCTGATTTGTTTTTAAATTTCGAACAATCAATAATCGTCCAAGGTATCTGAAATACAGTACCCATGCTTACCCGTATAGCTCTTCTGTAGAGCGGATCGGCACAATCAGAGGTAAGAAGCACGGCATCTATACCAAGTGCTGCTGCACTTCTTATAATCGCTCCGACATTTGTAGGATTAACTACACCATCAAGCACCGCTATACGCCTTTTATCCTCGCATATCTTCTCAACTGTCGCAAGTCCCTTTCTTCGCATGGCACATAGGGCTCCCCGTGTAAGTTCAAAACCGGTAATACCTGTCAGCACATCAAAATCCGCCGTATATATCGGGATATCGCCAAGTCTTTCAATAACACATTTTGCCTCGCCATCTATCTGCTTTGACTCAACAAGCATAGATAAAGGTTCATAACCCGCATCTAAAGCTCGCTCAATCACCTTTGGACTTTCAGCTATAAATATACCGTAATTCTTAGGTGCATTGTAATAAAGCAGCTCCTTTTCATTACAAGCGACATACATATTTAGTTCTTCTGAATGCAAATCATCAATTTTTATAAGATTCATATAATCTCATATCCCTCGTTTGCCAACACCTCTAACGCTCTGTCGAAGTTTTCTTCTTTCACAAGTATGTAATCGGTATTATAGGTTGACACCGCAAATATTCCTATCTTATTATCAGCAAGAATTGTCGATATCTTGGACAGAATTCCTATCAATGAAAAATCAAGCACTCCCTGAATACGAAAGCCCTTCCATCCATCATCACGCTCTGTAGTTTGAGCAGGCGTATCTTTAGTTGCACATACCAGCGATATCTCTTCATCGGTTTTACCTATGAAGTAAAAATCTTTGGATAAATCTAAATCCTCCTCTGAGCTTACCTTGCATACGGTTAAGTCATATTCCAATTTTTTTAGTTCCATACTTCCTTTCCCTCCTTAAACAATCTCATCATCTCATTTGTAAGACTGTAATCATAAGGCTGAAGCACTATATCCTCCGGACTTACCCACTCCGCATATTTTAGCTCCGACTCATCCATACGTATCTTATCATCACCGTCTACATCACAGAAGAATCCGACCAGCAGGTCAGCTGCAATGCCCCAGGGTTGAGACTTATAATACCTTATATTCTTTACCTTAAGGCCGGTCTCCTCCATAACCTCTCTCGCTACAGTTTCTTCGATAGTTTCTCCTATCTCAGTAAAACCCGCTATAAGCGCATTATGTGCAAAGCCCGTTTTATATTTTGTAAGAAGAATTCTGTCACCGTTTATAACTCCGACTATAACAGCCGGATTGATACGCGGATAAATCTTATTGCCACATTTTGAACATACAAGTGCCCTTTCAAAGGAATCATTCATAACCTTATTTCCACATCTGCCGCAAAATGAATTATTTTCATACCACTGTGCCAGATGATATGCTGTAAATGCAGCATACATATATCTCTTTGGCTCAAGCTCATATCCCATGATGCGCCTCAAATTGTAAAACGCATATCCGGCAGGTGTCTCAAAACCCGGATTTTCATTATTAAGGCAAAGAGCTTCGGCAAGAAAGAACTTCTCCTCATCCACAGAAAAAATGTATGTCAAATCAGATATGCTATCACCTTTAAAATTCTTCAATCTCGGGAAATCCACATTCTCACCTGAAGAATCAATCTTAAGCAAAAGCTTGTTATCTTTAAATACTACTATAAGACTATCCTCATCCGGCTTGGCATCAGAACGGTAACTGTTATTAAATATATGTGGTAATATGTCCTGAATCATCTTTATACCTCCACTAAAAATATTATACCATCTCTCTTGCCTTATCCACAACTTCCTTGGGATAACAAATTATCTCTTCCTTTACTCAATCAACCCTACAAATACACCTTTTCTTAAAATAACATTACAAACATTTGATGTACCATAGAAAACATATTTATCTCCATCGATTTGAATTTTTTTTGCTTTTATTTTCCCTGTCGGTAATTTATAAACAATATATACAAAGTAATAGTTATAATGCCACCAAACACCATCTCTTAATAAAAAATCAGCGCGACTTTTTAAATCCTCAAACTCTTTTCTCCTTAAAACATATCCCTTGGTTCTAATATATAAATCCGGATTTTTAGCTTCGTTATACTGCATAAATGCTATCGATATGTAAACTATATTTAAAAGAAAAATGATTCCCATCCACTTTAAATCATCAAGCATTATTGCTTCTACAAAGAAATTAAATATACCAAATAAAATAATATATACTTTTCTTCCTTTATAATAATCCGCTATATATTCAATTTCGTGTTCATTGGCACCATGCTCACATTTAACGGATGAAAGCTTATTCAACGCAAGCTTTCTATCAGCATCAGATAAAAAAACAGGTCTGTTAAATGTCATTGATTTATATAATATAAGTATTGCCGCAAATACAATATTAAAGATTATAACAATTAAATTACCTAAATCCATGGAATGCTCCTTTAATCATAAAGAAAAATAAAATAATTTATTAATTATTCCTAATATTATTTCTTCCTCTCTTTGTAATACTTCATATTCTCCTTTGATTTTCCATATCTTGCATTTGGACAAAACTTCATAATTATATCAATCAAATTTAATATATCATTATTGCTTAAACTTGACAGTCTCATAATTATTTTTTGATTTTTTGTTAATAAAATAATACTATCAATTCTTTTTCTGTTTGTTGACATCATAGTTTCAGGGTAAACAACATATATATTCTCCAGATAAGACATGTTGGAAACATTCAATTTGTTTATAAATACATTACCGACAATCGCAATATATTTATTTTCAAACAAAGCATTATCCTCTTTATCTAAAACCTTAAGCATATCATGTATGTCAGGACAGTTTCTGATAGGATTTCTCAAATCTAAAATTGATTTAATAATTGCATATATTATTAAAACAAGATATAATCCTACAAATATAGCACCAGTAATATCAAAAAATTCATTGTAAATTGCATTAACCAAATAGCCTACTCCTAAAACTGCAAGAATTAAGCTTATAATTAAACGGGTTTTAGCTTCATTTTTTACTCTCTTAATAACAATTTCGTAATTACTCATTTTATTCCTCCCCATGATTTGTTCAATCCAAGCTAATCATTTTTGACCATAATATCTCTTTTGCTTTATTGCAAAACACAGTAGTTCCACCGCTTTTAGCTACATATTTCAGATTTAAGATTGCTGTTTCTTCGTCTCCCTCTGCTAATTGGGCAAGTGCCAGATAATATGTATGCTCTATTCTAAAAAGCAGCTTGTTGCTTTGCTTCATTTTTTCGATAATCAAACCCTTTACGCTTGCAGGATCATCACCCAAAACTCCGATTAATATCTGCCAGATTTTTCTTACATCCTTAGCAAGCTCCATCTCACTTACAGTTAGTTTTATTTTGGTTTCAATTTCATTAAGCTTTGTAGAAACCACATTAAAAGCATCTGCATTTCCGGTATTTATACAAGCTGAACCTCTGTAATACAGGGCATTTATCCCTTCCTTAACCTTTAAATTTTTACTTTCATATATATCAAGCTGTTTAAACAGTTCATCATAATCCCCCATATAATAACATGCCGCAATTCTAATCAGATTGGAATTGTTATGCTTTCTGAAATCTGATGATTCAAGTGCAGTAAGCTCAACTATATCAAAATAAGTCACAGGATCACATTTATCAATTAAAATATCATTGTTATCCTTTCCAAAAGCCGACGCTATAAACTTTATCGGGTTAATCCTAAATATATAAATCAAAACAATAACAGCAATTATGTAGCTTTCACTTCTACCGCTTCTTATATATGAAAAGCTTATCATTGAAAGCAATATCGAAAATAATATTCCGTTTAAAATGTTTATAAAACGTCCGCTCTTTTTTAATTCTTCTACCGCCTGTCTTGCCTTTACATTTTCAAGTGCCGATTTTCTTACGGGAACAGCCTTCTCCTTATCGAATAGTCCCTTAATAAGTGATATAAATTGAACAATAAGAAAAAGTTCTGCTATTATAGATACGATAAAAAGCAGATGAAATATTGTGAAATCATCTCTGCCGGCCTCACCGTTTGCTATATTTTTTAATATGGTTTTTAGTGCAAACCTGTTAACAATCTCTGCCACGACAAGCGACACCACAACAATTATCCAACGAACCACAGACGGTTTCTTTCTTTCTATCATGACTATCTCTTGTGTCATATATTTTTCTCCTGTAAATTTCAATTAATATTACTATCAATTAGAGCAGCAATTTCTTCATTTATCCCACATTTTTCCGCATAAGCTTTCCACTCTGACACAACTTTATTTCCCTGTTCCAATATCTTTTTACATTTTTGACCTGACAGTCCCATATCTCGTCCAACCAAAACAATATCATCATCAGTGATATTAAAATTTTTTCCGTTTACAGTCATTTGATGCTTTGATATCCATTTATTGTCAGGTTTATATGCATAGGTCAAATCATATGCCGGCGAAAGACTCCATACGCCCTTTCTATCCATAAGAAATGATACATTTTTTACATGGTCATCCATATTAAAGGTTTTACAGTTAAAGACCATTCTTCTGTAAATTTGTTCCACATCAGAGGATAGAATTCCAAGTCTTCTTCCATATGCAGCAAGTTCCTTATATCCGGTAAGACAAGGTATATTATAATCATAATGACAAAGCGCAGAAAATGTCTGCATATGGATTTTATTGCCGTTATTTCTATCAAATCGTTTTGTCATAAAATGATTAAGACCATCCTTATTATATATCCTGCACTCATTCATATCAATTCCGAAATCTTTAGCCATAAGATAATAAGCATACTCAACTAAGGTATATTGTTTTTTATCCTTAACATTGTGATCCCCATTATTTGATACTCCATCAAACTTGATAATCCACTGTTCAAAGCTTTCGTCATTCTCTGTCTGACCTGAACGAACCTCTCCCGTTTTCTTATTCCAAGCTATAACCGCTTTTGCTCTGGCTCCTCCTGCAGATGTACCAAATTCAAGCATCTGCTGCATCGTTATATCTTTAGAATTATAACTAAGGTTTTCCTTACCTGAAAGAATTTCTGATGCAAACTTAACCATTTCATTTACATCTATGGACAGCTCGCTATCTGATACAGGTCCATTGGAAGGCACATACTCCAATGCACCCATTCCTCTTTTCCCCGTATAGCAAAGTCGCTCAATCGCCGTAAATGAATCGGGATTTCTTCCCTGACTTATAAGCCAAGTGTCTATAACAGCATTACCAAATTTATCCGGAAGTGAATCCGCCAAAAGTCCCGGTAATCCTTTAAATGATGTATTGATAAGCTCCGGAAATGTATATATATTGTTAGACAACGGCATCTTAAATGGTGATACCTGAATATTACTTTTTATAAAATCCTTATCATATTCAAATGAAATAATTCCGCTTATTTCATCTTGATGAACCGTACCTATTCTTGTTCCCCATAGATAAACCTCTGCATTTTGAATCATATTTCATCGCCCCATTTCCATGTACTATTAGAGACCTTCTTCTTTCCCGCCCGCATTCGTTTTCCTTCACTTTCTATAAAATGCGACGGACGTTTCGTATAATCAGGTACTAAGACCTCAAGATTTCCTCCTATGCCAAGAGCCTGCATAAGCTTAATCAAATTTGACATAGTTATATCTTCTCCATTCTCAAATCTGCTTATGCTTCTTTGCGAAACCATAGATTTATCTGCAAGTTCCTTCTGTGTCATCGGATAAGCAATTCTATATTGTTTTATTCTTTCTGGCAAACCAATAATACATTCTTCATATTTGCAAAATGTAAAAAGCGAACTACGAGCCGTTAGTTTTACAAGTTTGTTTCTCGAAGTTTCATTCAATACAAGCGGAAGAATTAAATATGACAGCAAAATATCTTTATCTTGCCCTATATATTCCTCATAAAAGGAATGTAATAGTGGAGTATAAGCAAATATATTGTTATAAAGCGTATATAAATACTCAATTCTTTTTATCATTATCTACATCCTTCAATAACCAAGTAATTTTTTCATCAGGTTCGTCTGCCATAATATGATAAAAGCCGTTGCGAAAGCTTCTTGAAGTATCATTGTAATTCACAAATGGCTGTACAGCTTCTCCTGTTACTTCATCATACAAATCCTGAGACTCAGATATTACTTTGTTCAAATCTAGTACATTTGAAACCTTACGATAATGTTGTCGTTTTTTCGGATCAAAACTGGCTAATAATTCTCTTTCGTAATTCATTATTATGTTAGTTTGCATCTTGTATTCAGCAAGTTCGGTAAGAAATAAATTATTTGCAGTTAAGAAATCATGAATAGCACCTATTTCTACTGCATCATAACCTATAGCAGAAATTTTATTGACAAAGAGAGAATCCTTTTTTGCTTGAATTTCATTATCAGAGAAGTTTATTTGTCTTTTGGGAAATACCACTGTCTGAGCATGATACATTCCGGTTAATATTCTTAGTTGATTTGAAAACATTTCAAATGAAATTTCCCAATTATCCTTTACAATTTTTGGATTTATAACAAATCCAAGCAGTCCATTTAAATATTGTTCCTGATTGGATTCTGGAATATGCTTGGCATATTTTGTTTTTATATTCTCAAAAACATCTTCGAAACCCTCTGCACAATCAATAATTGTAAATTTATCCAAAATTGTTTTCAATTTTTCTTGATTCTCATCAGAGATAATTTTAGACATCTTTCTTATTTTTGAGGTTGTCGCATCTGTCCTTGGTTCTTTATTCTTTTCACAATAATCTTGTGCAATAGAAATAATAACAGACAATTTATCCGTCATGTTTTTATTATTCCAACCATTTAGTTTCGACTTTTTTCCGATCTGTTGTGTTGTTAATAAAATAAGATTCTTGTATTGTATAGCATCAAAAGAATCAGAACA
>CALGGL010000056.1 GCA_937915975.1 uncultured Lachnospiraceae bacterium
ATATCCGCTTCCGGTACTTCTTTCCACCGTCACGGTAACGGTTTCGCCGGCACTTATGTAATCCAGTATCTCGGATATGTCGTCATATTCGTTGACCGTCTCGCCGTTAATGGCTATAATTGTATCTCCTTTCTGAATTCCCGCTTCATCAGAGCCGCTGCCATCAACAACAGATACAACTCTTACTCCTTCAGGAACACCGTACATTTCTGCGGTATCTTCATCAATTGTCATTACCTTGACTCCAAGATAACCCTTTTCGTCATCAGATACCTTTACTTTAGTTTCTTCATTTATCAGTTCATTTATAATATCAATAACATCTGAGATTGGAATTGCATATCCCATACCTTCAACAGATGCAGAGGAAGATGAACTTGATGATGATTTAGCTGCGTTAATACCTATCACCTGTCCTTGCATATTAATCAATGCTCCACCGCTGTTACCGCCGTTAATGGCTGCGTCTGTCTGAATCATGTTAAGTGTTGTAACTGTTGTTGTAACTTCTCTGTTCAACGCGCTAACATAACCGACAGTTACTGACTGGCCGTATCCCAAAGCATTGCCGATAGCCACAACCTGCTCACCTACAGATACTTCATCCGAATCACCAAGTGTCGCAATGGCGATTGAGGAAAGCGTACTTGCAGAAATATCTTCAATCTGGACCGAGATAACTGCAATATCATAATCTTTAGCAGTACCTTTAACGTATGCGGTGTATGTTTCTCCATCTACAAATTCTACCGTAAGATCATCTGTGTCTTCAACTACGTGGTAGTTTGTAACTATTATTATCTCATCATCCGTCTGAGCAATAATGATACCTGAACCGGCACCACTTACAGCGTAGCTGTAGCCGTTAGAGAACGGATTTGTGTTTGTCGTATAATATGTTGTACTTGTAATGGCAACTACTGACGGAAGACACATTTCCGCAATTTCTTCCACTGTATAATCGGTTGCGGAATCATCTGACGTAGTTGTGGTCACTACCGTGCTTCCGTCATCCGTCGTGGTGGATGTGCTTGTACCGGTTGTACTTGACACCGTATATCCGCTCTTAGTAACATACTTTCCTTCGATATACGTATCGTACAGATAATAATCAACTGCTCCGTTTATGATAGATACAATCAGGGCAACCGCCACACATGTAGCGAATACTTTTCCGAACGTCATCCCTCGCTTCTCTTTTTTAGTTTTTGCTTTTTTAATTTCCTGTGTTGTATCGTTTGCTGAAGCTTTCCACTCTGAGTCGCCTGCTTCCGGCGAATAAGCTCTGTAAGCATATTCCCTTGCATTTTCTTCTACTTCATTTTTAAATTCCTGTGCTTTTGCCTCCTGTTCTTCCGAAGTTCCAAGTTCATCCACAATTACAAAATTCTGTGTGGATTTAACTGTTTCTGTGTTTATTTCATTAGTCTCATTTACTGTTTCTCCTGCTGTTACAATCGACTCTGTATCGGTTGTATTCCCTTCAGCATTAAAATTGTTAAGTTCATTCTCGTTCATATATTTTTAAAGTCCTCCATACTTTTGTTAGATTTCGTCCTTACATACGTAATAATATCAGCTAATTGTGTAAAAATTGTGTTCATTCTTTGGAGTAAATGTTATTTTAGGTGAAATATACGTGAAAAAACAGGTGACTTTCGTCACCTGCCTGTCAGTTTTTCGTATTAATCCGTTTCTTCGCCGGCAATAAGGTCCAAAATCTCGCTTATTCGCTTAACCGTGGATGTCGGCTCATAATCCGTTTCACCGTATAGGTATTCATGTAAAGCCTTTACGTTTGTAACCAAATCTTCAGCCGTTACCATACTTTCGTAATTTATGGTATCAAAGCCGTATTCATACGGGAAACCGCTCTTTTCCGCATCATTATAAAATGTACACTTTATAAGGATTGGGATGAGGTCGATTATCTCGTCATATGTAAGACTCGTTATAAATGTCTTTGTTTCAGACTGGCTTTCAAACATTGCATTTGCAATCTCTAAAAGTGCATCCGTACCTGCAGTCTTAGCCTTGGCAATTAACTTCGATATGACATTTCTCTGTCTGCAGGTTCTTCCCATATCGTTGTTTGCTTCAGTACCGTCTTCACCGTAATACTTTGTATATCTGATTCTGCAATATGCAACCGCCTGTAAGCCGTCTAAGTGAATCTTCTCACCGTTTGTGCTGTACGTGGTAAGATAATTCGTAGTTCTGCCGGTTACTTTCATTGTTTCTTCAAGATATATGTTTGTATAATACATTTCAGACCGTGTAAGAAGTACGTCTACACCGCCCAAAGCGTCAATGATATCGGCAAGCCCCGCAAAGTTAACCGTAGCATAATCCGTGATATTTAAATCATAATTCATGTTAATGGTGTTAATTGTACAAACCGGACCGCCCACAAAGTAGGAATAATTAAGCTTCTTATATGTGGATGAGCCGTCATTATACATGATTCGTAAAAATGTATCTCTGTATAAAGAAACCATCTTTACTTCACTCGTGGTCTTATTAATACTTATTAAGATCATCGAATCACTGTGCGTGATTGAATCAAGCGCGTCATCTCTTGAATCCACACCAAACAAAAGAAGGTTAATATACTCATCCATTACATCAGTATTTAATTCTTCGTTTTGTTTAACGTCATTATCGTCAAAAGTTGTATCAATGACGTTATTAACAGAATCTTCACTTATCAAAAACTTAAGGAGAAATTTTCCAAAAGGCGCATTGATAAGCGTTGACTTTGCATTTGGCATTTTAAGTAAAATTATTAAAAGGAGTAAAATAACAGAGACAAATACTTCAACTCCAATAATCACCCTCTTAATGATTCTTGCTTTTTTTCTCTTCTTTTTTCTGAGAAGTTTTGCTTCTCTTTCCCTATCGATATATCCCATATCGTTTCTTTCATCTCGGTTCATACTATTTCCTTCTTTTTGCGAAATATTCTTAACCTTTTATAACTGATTCAACCCGCGTTCTTTTTTATATTCTGTAATTCCGTTCCATTTTGTATCTTTCTCTGAAAGTATAAGGTCATCTTTTGTAAATCCTTTCGGAAGAGGCCATTCAACGCCGATTTCCGGATCGGACCAAAGGAGTCCTCCCTCATCATTTGGATGATAAAAATCCGTACACTTGTAGCAGAATTCTGCTTCATCAGATAAAACGATAAATCCGTGCGCAAAATTCTTTGGAATAAAGAACTGTTTCTTGTTTTCTGCCGAAAGCAAAACACCCTTCCACTGTCCAAATGTTTTTGAACCCGGGCGCAAATCAACTGCCACATCATATACTTCGCCGCGAACAACTCTAACAAGCTTATCCTGTGGGAAGTTAATCTGAAAATGAAGTCCTCTTAAAACGCCCTTTCTTGAAGAAGACTGATTGTCCTGTACAAAAACATTATCAACACCCGCTTCTTTAAAGTCGTTATAATTATATGTCTCTAAGAAATATCCTCTTGAATCGCCAAAAACCTGAGGAGTGATGATCTTAAGGCCTTCAATGTCACATGTTTCTACGGAGATTTTTCCCATCTTAATGTCTTCCTTTACAAATTCTTTTTATAAACCATTAGCCACATCTACAAGATACTGGCCGTATGCCGTCTTAAGGAGCGGCTCTGCAAGCTTCCTAAGCTGCGTTGCATCAATAAACCCTCTCTTAAATGCAATTTCTTCTATACAGGAAACATAAAGCCCCTGTCTTCTCTGAATACTCGAAACAAAGTCTGCTGCCGCAAGCAACATATCATGATTTCCCGTATCAAGCCACGCAAAACCACGGCCAAGAGTTTCAACCTGAAGAGTACCTCTGTTAAGGTATTCATTGTTTACGGCTGTTATTTCAATTTCACCTCTTGCCGATGGTTTAATATTCTTTGCAATTTCAACTACATCATTATCGTAGAAGTAAAGTCCGGGAACAGCATAATTTGACTTTGGATTTGCAGGCTTTTCTTCAATTGACAAAGCCTTTCCGTTTTCATCAAATTCAACAACGCCGTATTCTCTTGGATCTTTTACGTAATAACCGAAAATCGTTGCGCCTTTTTCTCTTTCGGCTGCATTTCTTAATACTTTAGAGAAACTCTGGCCATAGAAAATATTGTCGCCAAGTACAAGGGCAACATTGTCATTGCCAATAAATTTCTCACCGACAATAAACGCATCCGCAAGTCCTCTCGGAACTTCCTGGATTGCATATTCAAATCTCATTCCAAGCTGTGAACCGTCACCCAAGAGTTCCTTAAATACAGGAAGATCTCTTGGAGTTGAGATAATAAGTATTTCTCTGATACCCGCAAGCATAAGCGTTGAAAGCGGATAATAAATCATTGGTTTATCATAAACAGGCATAATCTGCTTCGAGATTGCCTTTGTAAGCGGATAAAGTCTTGTTCCTGAACCACCCGCAAGAATAATACCTTTCATATTGCCTCCTGAATTACCTGTCTGAATACATTGAATCGTAGTATTTCTGATAATCGCCGCTTGTTACATTCTTCATCCAGTCTTCATGTTCGAAATACCATGCGATTGTCTTCTTGATACCGTCTTTGAACATTGTTTCAGGATACCAGCCAAGGTCAGCCTTAATCTTGTCAGGTGCAATGGCATATCTTCTGTCATGTCCCTTACGGTCAGTAACATAAGTAATTAAGTCAGTGTTAATATGAGCCTTTCTCGGATCACTGTCAGGAAGCATCTCTGAAAGTGTTTCAAGAATGATATTAATGATTTCAATATTTCTCTTTTCGTTATGACCGCCAATATTGTATGTTTCAAAGAGCTTGCCCTGCTCCTGAACCATATCGATTGCCTTTGCATGGTCTTCAACAAACAACCAGTCACGAACGTTTTTACCGTCACCGTATACAGGTAACTTCTTGCCGTTAAGGGCATTATTTATGATAAGTGGAATAAGCTTTTCAGGGAACTGATAAGGTCCGTAGTTATTTGAACAGTTTGTAATATTTGCAGGAAACTTATATGTATCCATATATGCCTTTACAAGCATATCCGATGATGCTTTACTTGCTGAATATGGACTATGCGGATCATAAGGAGTTGTCTCATAGAAAAATGCATTGTCATCATCAGGAAGTGAGCCGTAAACCTCATCCGTTGATACATGAAGGAACTTCTTTCCTTCCTTAAAGCCGCCCTCAGGGAGCTCCCATGCAGCCTTGGCACAGTTTAACATAACAGCAGTCCCAAGTACATTTGTCTGAACAAAAACCTCCGGATTTTTAATACTTCTGTCAACATGTGACTCAGCAGCAAAATGTACTACTCTGTCGATATCATTTTCTGCAAATATCTTAGCTATAGCATCCTTATCGCAGATATTTGCTTTTACAAATGTATAGTTATCTCTGTTCTCGATGTCCTTAAGGTTTTCAAGATTACCTGCATAAGTAAGCGCGTCAACATTGATGATTCTGATTTCATTATCATACTTCTTAAACATGTAATGAATGTAATTTGAACCGATAAATCCGGCTCCTCCTGTTACTAAATAAGTTCTCATATTTTTCTCCTTTTTCCACTCAATCGTTTGAAACATGCTTCTTATCGACTGTACGTAAAATGTGCTAAGCGCAGCGTGAGCGACAGCGAGCTACGCGTGTACATTTTACGTACAGTCGACAGAAACTATTTTGAAAGTATCTCTTTTAAGATTCTGTTTACCTCTCCCGGGTCTGCCTTACCCTTCATAGCCTTCATAGTCTGTCCGACTAAGAAGCCTATAGCCTTCTCCTTACCGCTCTTGTAATCCTCAACAGACTTCGGATTGGCAGCGACTATCTCTTCGATAGTCTTGGTAAGCGCACCCTCATCATTTACAGTCTTAAGTCCGTTTTCTTCAACATATTTTTCCGGATCGATATCATCCGTAAATATCTTTTCGAAAACCTCCTTGGCAACTGAACCGTTAATAATCTTCTTATCAACCATATCGATAAGTGTTGCAAGATTTTTAGCTGAGAAGCTTAAGTCGTCTGCATCCTTATCATGCTCCTTCATAAGTCTCATAGTCTCGACCATAAGCCAGTTGGAAACCTTCTTAGGTTCTGCACCAAGAGCTATGGTTTCTTCAAATATATCCGCCATCCTCTTGGAGTTTGTTATTATATCTATATCGTAATCAGGGATGTTAAACTCATCCTTGTAACGAATTCTCTTTTCATCACGAAGCTCCGGCTGACGTTTCTTTATAGTATCCAAAAATTCATCATCCACGATAATCGGAACAAGGTCAGGATCAGGGAAATATCTGTAATCCTGTGCGTCCTCCTTGGAACGCATAGCGTATGAATATCCCTTTTCGTCATCCCATCTTCTGGTTTCCTGAATTACCTTTTCACCGGATTCGATTATATCTATCTGACGTTCCCTTTCATTTTCAATTGCTCTTGCAATCGCCTTAAAGGAATTGAGGTTCTTCATCTCGGTTCTTGTACCGAACTTTTCTGAACCGGCCTCTCTTATCGAAAGATTCACGTCCGCTCTCATGGAGCCCTCATTGAGCTTACAATCCGAAGCACCTAAGTACTGGATTATAAGTCTTAGCTTATCAAGGTATGCTATAACCTCATCCGCAGAACGCATGTCAGGCTCTGAGACTATCTCTATAAGTGGCACGCCTGAACGGTTATAATCTACAAGTGAGGTATCGGTAAATGAATCGTGCACCAGCTTACCTGCATCCTCCTCCATGTGAATCTCATGTATCCTTACAAATTTCTTCTCCCCATCCACATCTATCTCAACCTTACCGTCACGGCATATCGGAAAATAAAGCTGTGAAATCTGATAGTTCTGTGGATTATCGGGATAGAAATAATTTTTTCTGTCAAATTTACCCTTTCTGGTTATATTACAATTAGTTGCAAGACCAACCGCAACTGCCTTTTCAAGCACCGCCTTATTTAATACAGGAAGTGATCCCGGCATACCGGTACATACAGGGCAGGTGTGTGTATTTGGCTCTCCACCGAATTCGGTTGAACAGCCACAGAATATCTTGGTCTTGGTTGCAAGCTCTACATGGACTTCAAGTCCTATCACGGTTTCATATGTCTTTTCCATAATATTCTAAAGCCCCCTTTCCGCAATCGGAGATCTCTTATAGCTTCTGCTTTGCTCATAAGCATATGCAGCTCTTAAGATACTCTTTTCATCAAAGGTCTGTCCCAGAAGCTGAAGACCGATTGGAAGTCCGTTTTTATCATATCCGCAAGGAAGTGATATACCCGGAAGTCCCGCAAGATTTACCGATACCGTATATATATCTCCAAGATACATTTTAATCGGATCACTTAAGGATTCTCCACATTTAAGTGCAGTTGTCGGAGCTACAGGCCCAAGTATAACATCATATTTTTCAAAGGCAGCATCAAAGGCTTTCTTAATCAATGCCTTAGTCTTAAGTGCCTTAACATAATAAGCATCATAATATCCCGAACTAAGCACAAATGAGCCAAGCATAATTCTACGCTTAACCTCTGCACCAAGGCCCTCTGAACGTGTTTTCTTATACATATTGTGAAGGTCTGTATAATCAGCGGTTCTGTAACCGTATTTAACGCCGTCAAATCTTTCAAGATTTGAAGATGCCTCCGCTGATGCAATTATATAATATGCAGGAATTGCATAATCAACCATACCAAGTGAAAATTCTTCAACTACAGCGCCCTTTTTTTCGAGCACCTTTGCGGCAGCAAGCACCGCATCCTTAACGGAAGTATCTATACCCTCTGCAAGATAATCACTCGGAATACCTATCTTCATTCCCTTTACATCATCCACAAGTGCGGATGTAAAATCAGATGCAGCATCCTTATAAGAAGTCGAATCCTTATCATCATGCTGACATATAATCTCTAAAATAGTTGCACAGTCTCTTACATCCTTTGCTATAGGTCCAATCTGATCAAGTGATGAACCGTATGCAATAAGTCCGTAACGGGATACTCTTCCGTAGGTCGGCTTGATACCTGTTACACCGCAAAATGATGCCGGCTGTCTTATGGAGCCACCGGTATCGGAACCGAGTGCAAACGGTACCTCTTCAGAAGCAACTGCTGCCGCAGAACCACCTGATGAACCTCCCGGTACTCTGTCCAAATCCCATGGATTCTTAGTAGCACCAAAATACGAAGTCTCTGATGTACTTCCCATCGCAAACTCATCCATATTGGTTTTTCCGATTATAACCGCACCTGCTTCCATAAGCTTTTCAACTGCTGTAGCGGTATATGTCGGTACAAAATTACCGAGTATTTTGGAAGAACATGTAGTAAGAAGACCTTTGGTACACATATTGTCCTTAATCGCAACCGGTACACCGGCAAGAGGGCCGTTAAGCTCACCTGCATCAATCTTCTTTTGGATTTCTTCCGCCTGCTTTAAAGCGCCTTCCTTATCAACTGTTACAAAGGAATTAACATCCTTTTCTATACTTTCAATTCTGCGGAGGCTTTCTTCTACGGCTTCTTTAACTGTTACTTCTTTATTCTTTATCTTCTGTCCAAGCTCTACTGCTGTCAAACTCATCAAATTCACAAAAGCCACCTCCTAATCAAATGTCTTAGGAACGTCATAGCATCCGTTTCGTTCCTCAGGTGCATTGGCAAGCATATTATCTCTGTCATCACCGTTAGTAACCACATCCTCCCTAAATACATTGCTTATAGGGAAAGCATGGCTCATCGCCTCTACATTGTCTGTATCAAGCTCATCTAATTTGCCGACATAATCAAGCATATTAGACATATCCTTTTTTGCCTGTTCCTTTTCCTCATCGGAAAGCTCAAGCTTGGCAAGGATTCCAACATAATCAATTGTTTCGTCTGTAATAACCATTTTAAACCTCGTTTCTATACGCAGCATAAATCTGCATTTCGTTTTCTATTTCCACTTAGTTCAAATATAATACTAACTATATCAATCAAGCTTACTGTCTTATCTTAATATGAACCTCACGAAGCTGCTGCTCGGTAACTTCATTTGGTGCACCGCACATAAGATCCTGAGCTGTTCCGCTCATAGGGAACGGAATAACCTCTCTTATATTTTCCTCTTCCTTAAGAAGCATAATCATACGGTCAACGCCCGGTGCCATACCTGCATGTGGAGGTGCTCCAAACTGGAATGCACTGTAAAGTGCTCCGAACTTAGCCTCAAGTACTTCCTTATCATAACCTGCTATCTCAAACGCCTTTTCCATAATCTGCATATCGTGATTTCTTACAGCACCTGATGAAAGCTCAACACCGTTACACACGATATCATACTGGTATGCAAGAATCTCTAAAGGATCCTTCTCATTTAATGCTTCAAGACCACCCTGCGGCATAGAGAAAGGATTGTGCGTAAAGCCAATCTTCTTGGTCTCATTGTCATACTCATACATCGGGAAGTCGTTTATATAACAGAAGCGGTATGCATTCTTCTCAAGCAAATCAAGTCTTGTTCCAAGCTCTGTTCTAATCTGACCTGCAAAGAGTGATGCCTGCTTCTCATTGTCTGCGATGAAGAAAATGGTATCTCCAACGTTAAGTCCTGCAAGCTCCTTAAGCTCACCCTTCATATCATCAGGAATAAACTTATCTATAGGTCCCTTATATGAACCATCCTCCAAAACCTCAAGGTAACCAAGTCCGCCCATACCGATTGAGGTTGCGAACTTAAGCATCTTCTCATGCTGTCCCTTTGAAAGCTTGGCATGAACATTTATAGCTCTGACAGTCTTGTTCTGGAACGGTTTAAAGGTACATCTGTTAAAGAACTCCGATAAATCTATGATAAGGAGAGGATTACGCAAATCCGGCTTGTCAGTACCGTACTTAAGCATAGCCTCCTTGTAGCTTATAATCGGATATGGTGCTTCGGTAACCGCATAGCCCTTTGGTGCAAATTCCTTAAATGCAGCGGTAAGCACTTCCTCTCCTACCTTAAATACATCCTCCTGGGTAGCAAAGCTCATTTCAAAATCAAGCTGATAAAACTCTCCCGGCGAACGGTCAGCTCGTGCATCCTCGTCTCTAAAGCAAGGTGCAATCTGGAAATACTTATCAAAACCTGAAACCATAAGAAGCTGCTTATACTGCTGCGGTGCCTGTGGAAGTGCATAAAATTTGCCCTTATATCTTCTTGACGGAACGATATAATCTCTCGCACCCTCTGGAGATGAAGCACAAAGAATCGGTGTCTGAATCTCAAGGAAGCCAAGCTCAGTCATCTTCTGTCTTAAAAAGCTTATAACCTTAGAACGGAATATCATGGTATCCTTAACCTTACGATTTCTAAGGTCAAGATAACGATACTTAAGTCTTACATCCTCTCTTACCTCTTTGGAAGTTGTAACTTCAAACGGAAGCTGCTTATATACCTTACCAAGTATATCTACTTCATGAGCCTCAAGCTCTATAGTACCTGTAGGAATCTTAGGATTGTACGTTTCCTCATCCCTATGCTGTACATTTCCTTTAACCGAGATACACTCCTCTCTTGTTATGCCGTCGAGTAAACTTGTATCTCTCATAACGACCTGCATAACTCCGTACATATCTCTTAAGTCAACAAATGATACTCCGCCATGGTCTCTGATATTCTCAACCCATCCGGCAATTCTTATATCCTTACCGACAAGTTCTTCAGTTATATGCTCCATGGTCATGTCTCTGTAAATATTTGGCTGCATTTTTTCTCTCCTATCTTCTTTTCTATCTTCTTACTCAACCATGCCAACAGACTCGCTTACATAGCACGCTCGTTGTCGTGGCGTTCAAAAAAAATCCCGAAGCCACGACTATGTGACTTCGGGACGAATAAACATTTTATCCGCGGTACCACCCGCATTGAAGCAAAAGCTTCCTCTCTTAACCTTTAACGGCAGTCAACCGGATACACCTAGACCTCTTACTTATAGTACAACAATTATCACAAGGATTCTTACATATCCTCTATGTAAGTTCACGTTAATACATCTAAGATGTAGGCTTCAGCATACCTGCTCAGGTAGTGTTCCGCTTTTGTAGGGTGTCATGTTATGGCTCTCAGTCATGACCATATTCCCTGTCATGTCCTTTTACAAGCAGTCTCCTTCAACGCATTTTTTATATAATTGACTGTATTATATGATAAGTTTTCTCAAAAGTAAAGGGGTTTAAACAGTTTATAGCAATATTTTTTATTTGATTTCCTATTATTGAATGGCTGATACGAGTTTTTTAATATCATCATCACCCAGACCATATGTGTCATACAAATCACCCTGGCCTCTTATAGCTATACTATAGCTGAAATTATCTGAAAGCCATATAGCTTTCATAGTTTTTCCTTCTTCATTTCCGTAGCACTTGACTTCCCAATCTTCTGTCTCTACAGTCCATTCAAAAGAGTATTCATTATAGTCTCCCGATACATCTTCAGTGTCCTGCTTTAAACCTTTACGAATCGTAATTTCTGCTGCTCCAACAGAGCCGTCAGCTTCTGCAATTCCTTCCATATATTTAAAACCATACATATGGACTTCTCCACCATCCAAAGACATTCCATCTTCCGGAACCGTAAAGTATCCTACACCCGCTCCATCTGCTGCTTCTTTGGAAGATGCTACAAAAATCCACGGTTCAAACTTACCGGTATCAGCATCTCCTTCTTGTGTAGCTTGCTCGCTTGTAGTTTGCTCAGTTGTAGTTTCCTTTGATTTGTCAGATCCACACGCAGTCATGGCAGCCACCGTAATCACCAAAGACATAATAGCTATAATTCTTTTCTTCATTTCCTATCTCCCTTGATTTTTATGGTAGTGTCAAGTTGACACTCCTTTTTTCTATATAAATCTTTTATTTTAAAGGGA
>CALGGL010000057.1 GCA_937915975.1 uncultured Lachnospiraceae bacterium
TTATATTTTTAATAGTTTCCAAAAGAACGTTTCTGTATAAATAATCCTCACCGGTAATAACAATCGCAAATTCATCACCGCCTATTCTGTAAACGGGACTATGCTTATAGGTGTCGCAAATTATCTTACATGCTTCCTTTATATATTCATCACCGGAATTATGTCCCTTTGTATCATTTACAACCTTTAAGTCATTGATATCACATATTACAATAGCAAATTCGGGAACAATAATGCTGTTTTTGATTTTGCTGTTTAATACAGCTTCATCATCTACATATGCACGTTTATTTTTTACGCCGGTTAAAGCATCCACATTTGCTATCTTTATAGCATTTTCCAATTCTATCTTTCTTTTCATAGATTCATTGATATTGGCAACACCGATAATTATATGCTTATCATCATTCAACGGTTTTACTGCACGAAGACTTACATATTCAGGGTTATTGTCCAGCATTAGTCTGTAGGTTATGGATAATTCGTTGTGTTCGTTAAGTGCTCTAACAAAATTGTCCTTTTTCATAGCTTCAGCCATCATCGGATAATCATCAGGGTAAATATCTCTTTTCATATTTTGCTGAGTATCCCCGAAGAAATCATAACCTTTTGCACCAACCTCAAGCTTTGAATACTTTTCACTTGAACTGTATTCAGTATATTCATCAGTGATTATATCAACATAATATATAACCTCATATCTTATTGCCAAAGCACGTGCTATCTGATTATAGGTTTCACTTTCTGCAGCATTTTTTTGCTCACGCCTTACCTGTGCATCAACATTCTTTACTCCGACAATCATATATTTATCATCCCTGCCGGTTCCGCGAGTAGTCTTTAGCTGATAATAAACAGGCTTTCCGTCAAACACAAGTCTGTATCCCAAGGTAAAAGGAAGGTTCTGCTGTATAGCATCATTGAAGCAATCCTTATTTATCTTTGAAAGAAATTTTTCCTGATCATCTTCGTACACCAACCGTTTACAATTAACTATTGAATCGGCAAAGAAATTATCTCCCTTGGAAGCTATCTGAAGCTTCTTGTCATTTCCCGATGCAGAATACTCGATATAACTGTCATCAGTCATATCAACGTAATAAACACTCTCATAATCATTGGCAAGTGAAAGAGCAATTCTTGAAAATGTAATCTCTGATTCAGAGTTACTGTTTGCTACATCCTTTAATTCAACAAAATGTCTTGTTTTAATTTTGTCAGCTGTTTTTTGATTATAGCTTAAATTCTTCTTTTCTCCACCCATATATTCATCCCCAATTATGTTAAAACTCATGCTACAGAGATAATTATACCAAAGGTTTAAATTCGTTTCAAGATATTGCTTATTTGCAACAAAAAAACAACTGTTTATTACAAATGTCTTTACAATATCGTTTTATCTTCGATAATATTAATAAAAATATAGTTATGTTATATACGATTTATGCCGATATATAAAATGATTAATTATAACTATGTAAAAGGACTTACATAAGAATAAATCACGGAAGATTACTTTTTTATTTAGCATAATTTCATTTTTTCAAATGTTTTATTCTTATCTAAATCCCAAGATACTATATTAAATTAAGGTGGTGCATATTATAATGACTATCAATTTTAATGCCGGTCAGACTGTAAATGTAAACACAGTATCAAATAATATATCTGACCAAAAGGGAAGAAAGACATTTTTTGCCGGAGATACTAATATATCCGCAAATGAAAGCATAATAGCCTCAAAAAGGAAATTGGCACAAAAGCAGGCCATGAAGCTTATAGATGATGCATGGCAAAGGGATAACGAAAAATCAGACAGCATTAAAAAAATGGGAGATAAGATTTCCTCCAATAAAGAATCTATAATGCAATCAAATTCCAAACTCAAGGATTTGGAAGAAAGCAAAGAAGCTTTAAGAGAAAAATATGGTATAGCTGCTGATTCTGATGAACAAAAAGATTTGCTTCTTTTGGAAAAATATCAGGACAGAAAGAATGGCTTAAAAACAGAGCCTTTTACAAAAGAAGAGATTGCAAGATTAAAAGAGCTCCAGGATATTCCAAGAACAGAATATCAAAATAAGGTTTTAGAGGTTAATGATGTTGTAGATGAATTAAAGATGGATATCGTAAAAAAGTCAAATGAAAATATCGGTCTTGGCGAATCAATCCTTGAAGCTAACACAGATCTTACAGCTTCACAAAATATGCAAAACGCTAAGCTTGCATCAGATAAGATTATGGAAGCCTTAAGCGATGAGATAAAAAATCTGATCTTAAATGAAGCCAAAGAACATATCGAAGAAAAAATGGCAGAGGAAAAGGAAAAAGCCGAAAAGCTCGAAGAAGAAAAAGAGGAAAAGGAAGAAAAGATCGAAGAGGCAAGAGAAAAACGCAAGGAGCAGGAAGCGCTTATTGAAGCTGATATTGAAGCATCAAGACTTGAGCAAGAGGTTAAAGTTGATGCCGATTATTCCGGTAATGACAGCCTGCAAAAGGACATCAAAAAAATCATTCAGGATAATAATCTTCTTGATGATGATTTAAAGGGAATAAAGATTGATTTTAATTTTTAAAACGTATTATTAATATGAGTTATACAACCGTATATAAAATAGTGTGTGTTGTATTAGCAAATATTTAATATAAATGAAGCAGGAAGGAAAACGTTACATCTCCTTCCTGCTTTATTTACATATTGAATAATCGGTATTATGCCTCAGATACAGCCTCTTCAACCTTATCCTTAATATCCTCGGCAGCTTCCTTTACGGCATCTTTTGCGTCTTCAACTGCTTCCTTAACATCGTCGCCGTCAAGAGATACATAGTCTCTGTCGCTTGCGGCTGCATCTAAATCGTCGAAGAAAATTTCGCCGTCATCAACATAATCCTCTTCCTTTTCTGAGAACTTAGGCATCTTCTCCTTGATGGTATTCTTGACTTTGTTGATTGTCTCATTTTCCTGAATGGATGTCTTAACCTTATTAAACTTCTCGTTTTCATTTATAGATGTCTTGATTCTGTCTATTTTCTCATCTACATTATTGTCCTTATAAACCTTGCTTTCTTTAATCTGATCTTTAAATACGTAGCATAAACCGCCTACAGCAGCGGTTGCAGCGGTTATGGTTACTAAGCCTTTTAATAACTTGCCCATGATATATCTCCTTTTCTGTATATATTTTCTACAATCAATGTAAATAATATTCTAATACAAGTATATATAAAAATCAAGGGAATAAATGACTTGTTGATATTTATTTTTTAACAAAAATTAACCAAATTTTCACAGCTAAAAATTGCTTTGAATATACAGTTATGTTAAAATAACCTTTAGTGACAAAAAAATCAAATTTTAAGGAAAGCTGGTGGAGCGTTATGAATAGAAAATTATTGGAGACAGAAAAAAATTTTCTTACATGCAGCATACTTATGGTGATAGTAGGTATAGCCTTATGTGTTATCGGTAAGGTTGGAATCGGTGCCGGAACTATAGCGGTAGGAATTGTTTTTTTGGTTGTTTTCTTTGTGATGGTAAAAAAGAATAATGAAGAGGAAAACGGTAAGGCATCGGGAAATGATAATGATAAGTAATAAGGATTTTTATGAGGAACAACTTAATTATTATAAGCAGGAAGAAAAAAGCCTCGAAAAAGAGTTTTCGTTGATATCAACACTCAGGATTTTTTCGTTTTTGATCGGTCTTGCCCTTTTACTCATAGGGATATTCGATGAATACTTTGTTTTGGGTGTGGCTGGTGCAGCTTTACTTTTTTTATTTCTTTATCTTGTTAAACGGCACAGCAATGTGGTTATAAAACAGGAGAAAGCCGAAAGCAAAAAAATAACAGCAGGAAGATATATCGACAGATTTAAAGATGAATGGAGAAAATTTGATGATAACGGCAGTGAGTTTCTTTTGGATGAAGATACTGTTCCGAGAGATATTGATCTGCTTGGCCCTGCATCACTATATCAGATGATATCGGTGTGTCATACACTAAAAGGAAGAAAGCTTCTTGCAGAAAAGTTAAGACTTGAAAATGTAAAGGTAAGTGAAAATAAAAAAAGAAGCGAAGCTGTTGCAGAGCTTATGGAAAAAAAGAAATTTGCCATAGAGTATGAGGCAGCAGGTATAAGGCTTGCCAATAAAAAACATAAGCAGGACATTGAAAAATTTATAGCTTATTGTGATGATGAGAAAACAGGTATAATTCCTTTTTGGATGGAGCTTTTAAGATTTGCTTTGCCGATTGTTGAAATTTCGCTTATAGTATTATGGGCGTGTCGGATAGTCGGCTGCGGTTTTCCACTTGTGGGATTATTTGCTTTACTTGTTATCGCGGGCATGACAAGTAGTGTATCCGACGCTGCCATTGTTCCTTTTTACGCTATGGGAACTGCGGTTGATAATTATGACGATATGCTTTTGCTGATTGAAAGTGAAAAATTCCAATCAGAGCTGTTGTGTAAAATGAAGGAATACGTGTCAGGAGATAGCGGTTCAGTCAATGCATTCAAAAGCTTAAGAAAAATCAGTCAGGCGTATAATATATCCTATAATCCGTTTTTGCATTTGATATTTACGGGACTTTTAATGTGGGATTATCAACTGGCGCATTTTACATCAAGATGGAAAAGAAAATACGGAAAAAATATCGGCAGGACATTTGACGTGATTTCCGAATTTGAAGAGCTCCTGAGTCTGTCCGTTCTTGGTAATGTCAGAAAGACCACATGGGCGAACGTAGATGAAAACACCGATGAGGCGAGACTTTCGGGTGAAAATATGTATCACCCTCTGATTAATCCTGATGAGGTTGTGGAAAACGGAATAGAGCTTTCGGGAGGAATTACCATAATAACCGGTTCCAATATGTCGGGTAAGACTACATTTCTTAGGACAGTTGCGGTTAATCTTGCACTTTCGTATCTGGGTGCTCCGGTTTGTGCAGATTCATTTTTTGCAAGCTATATGAAGCTTTTTACATCTATGAGAGTTATGGATGATGTGGCTCATGGCATATCCACATTCTATGCGGAGATTTTAAGAATAAAAGCTATGGCGGAGTATAAGGAAAAAAAGCTTCCGATGATTTGTCTTATAGATGAAATATTTAAGGGAACCAATTCTGCGGACAGGATAGTGGGTGCTACGGAGGCCATAACAAGACTTGCGGGTAAAGAATGCATAACGGTTGTATCAACACATGATTTTGAACTTTGTAATATAGAAGATAAAAACGGACATAAGGCATACAATTATCATTTTGAAGAATATTATGATAATGATGAATTAAAGTTTGATTATAAAATTCGCAACGGAAGGTGCACAACTACCAATGCTTTGGCAATTTTACGGATGGCGGGCTTCGATGTAAAGAAATAAAATATTGACAAATTGCATAAAAACCAAGTTTAAAATTGGTAAAAAAAACTTGTTAATTATGCACAATGCCAATTATTCAAAATTGCCAAATTTGCTGTTGACACTATTGTTTTAAATGTTATAAAATTATTAAAGTGAATATGTTTTATAAGGGGGATGATATCTTATGGCATTACCAGCAAACATAACATCAGGTTCGGATAATAATGTTTTGTCTATTGCTGCATCTAATAATAAAGCACTTCTCATAAGATTCTTAAATGAACAGGTTGAAGATGGATTTTATGCTTTGGTTATTGACTATCTTAAGGACAGCAATTTTGATTTATCCAATATGATGGTTGATGATGATGTGAAGGCGCAATGCTCAAAGCTTTATGAACTTGGCGAATTTGTTGATGAAAATATCAAGGCAACAGGACGCTATGAGATTGAGGAATGGATTGAACCGTTATTCAGATTTGTCTATGGCGATATAGATCCTTCGGATGTTGATGCACCTATCAGCACATCAGGTATTTATCGTTACAGTATATGGCTTATATATCTGTACCAAAGAGAAAAATTTGTAGACGCTATGAAGCTTATAGGCGAAAGAATAGCACCGCTTCTTATCAATGTAAGCTATCAGATTCTTGAGGATGACGACAGACCTAAGAACTTTGATAAGGCTGTTATGGGTTACCTGGATTTGATAAATGTTATCATGGAGATGGGTATACCTACATCAGATGTAAATTCAGAGTCATATATGAACAATCTCGAGGTATTGTTTGACTATGTGGTTGAGGATCCTCACGTAGGAAATGATTACAAGATTCAGTTTTCTATCGGATTATTTAATGCATATATTAACAATAAGGATTACGATAAGGCATTTGAGTTCTACGGACTTAACGCAGAGTATATACCTATTGATAATATGGCTGTATATGAAAGCTTCAAGGAGCTTATCAGAAACTGTAATTCACCTCAGAACACAACAGTATTAAGCAGAAGTGTTGTAAATGCAATCTCCAAGCAGGAGATATATAATAAGAGAATTGATACTCTTATTGCCGAGGTTTGTTCATTCATTAAGAAGGTTTACCAGTACATTGAAAATGAGCCTGAGATGAAGAAGAATCTTCAGATTCTCGGAGCAGGTGCTTCACTTAAGGATAAGACTAATGTATTTGAAGGTTTATATGAGTACAATCTTGTATTTTACGAGTGCGGTATAAAGGATCTTGTTAATCAGGATAATTCATCCCGGGCTTGGGAAGAAAAGTATGAGATACTTGATCTTCTTTATACAACTATGAACGTAATCTTTGATGGTTATAATGTATATGAGATTTCCAATAAGATTGAGCATCAGTATGTTGAGCTTACATGGATAGGTAATTATGTAAATGCCAATCCTACACTTCTTAAGCTGTTCTTCAGTGTTAAGGAAAAGATTAAGGCATTTAAGGTAAGAAAGAATTCCATACTTGAGAAGTCAAAGACTAATTACGAGATTAAGCAGCTTCTTGATGACAGACAGAAGGCTCTCGTATTTATGACAGCAGAAGATATGGTAATTAACGGTCTTAACAGCGGTAAGGTTAATATTATAAGCAACAGCTACGATCCAAAGGCTGCTGAGAAGATGCTTATCAAGACATATAATGATATTGCTTTACCGGCTAAGTATAAAAAGCCTGAGGTTCAGAAATCGGGAGGATTATTCGGAAAGAATTCCGGACCGGCTATGGATCCTGATTTAACAAAGCTTTTATCGGATACTAAGATTGAAGAGATGCTTCTTAAGTCTGAGTGGCTGTGGCATCAGTATACTGAGAAGGGCAATGTTAAGCAGACACCTGAAGAAAGTACATACAGTGTTGTATGTCTTGTAAAGGTTGTTGAGAAGCTTCTTGATAAGAAGGGTGGAAGCTCATCAAAGACTGAATCAGCACCTAACAAGAAGGTAATTATAACTAAAACAGGTAAGGTTATTGAGTTATCGGATGAGAGTACACAGACTCCTGTATCAAATACAAACTCAACACCTACTGTAATAGAGAATCTTAATAACATAATAGTTGCTCTTAAGGATAAGTCAGAGGAAAACGTAGCATACGTTCAGTCCTACGTTAATGACTGGCTTGATTCGGTCATAGCTGCCAAGATTGATAAGAATACAATGATGGCTCTCTATGATGCGGAAGAATTAAGAGACAAGACTTTCCAGGTTATTAAGAAGTTAAGAGCAGATTTATTATAATCACGACACAAAAAAACCTTTATCATATATTGGGGGTATCTTAGTATACCCCCTTTATTATTATTTTATTGTTATGGAAGACAAACTTTTTGACATTGAAACTGAATTAAGCAAGCTGCCGTCTAAACCGGGTGTCTATATTATGCATAGTGCCAATGATGACATTTTATATGTAGGTAAGGCTATTAGCCTTCATAACAGGGTAAGACAGTATTTTCGTGAGGGGCACGGACACAATAATTCGCCAAAGATTGTTAAGATGGTTTCGCAGATTGCATATTTTGAATATATAGTGACTTCATCGGAGATGGAGGCACTTGTTTTGGAGTGCAATCTTATAAAGGAATACAGACCAAAATACAATACTCTTATGACTGATGATAAGGGTTATCCGTATATCAAGATTACTGCTGAAGAGGAGTTTCCGCGAGTCTTGTACAGTCACAATATGAAAAGAGACAGGTCTAAGTACTTCGGTCCGTATACCAATTCAAGGGCGGTTAAGGATACAATAGAGCTTATAAATAAACTATATAAGCTTAGGAATTGCAACAGAAATCTACCACGTGATATAGGAAAAGAAAGGCCTTGCCTTTATTACCAGATAGGACAGTGCAGTGCTCCGTGTAACGGCTTTATAACCTCGGAGGAATATCGAGGAAATATTGAAAAGGCAATTAATTTCCTTAACGGAAATTACAAGGAAACTGTCAATTCATTAAAGGAAAAGATGAAAGCGTATGCTGCGGAGATGGAATTTGAAAAGGCTGCCGAAACCAGAGATTTAATTGACAGCATCAATCATATAATGGATAAGCAGAAGATGAATGTAACCGGAGGTGAAGACAGGGATGTAATAGCCTGTGCATCCAATGAAACGGATGCTGTGGTTACGGTGTTCTTTGTAAGAGAGGGTAAGCTTCTTGGCAGAGAACATCACCATATGAATACCAATAACGAGGAAACGGTAAGAGAGATTCTGACTGCATTTATTAAGCAATATTATTCCGGAACACCTTATCTTCCGAAAGAGATAATTGTTCAGGAGGAAATAGATGAGCTTTTGATAATAGAAAGCTATCTTGAAGAAAGACGCGGCTCAAAGGTAAGGATTTATGTTCCTCAAAAGGGTGAGAAGAAGAAGCTTTTAAGTCTCGCTTATGACAATGCGGCACTTGTGTTAAAACAGGATGTGGAGAGGATAAAAAGACAGGAAAAACGTACCGTGGGTGCAACAAAGGATATAGC
>CALGGL010000058.1 GCA_937915975.1 uncultured Lachnospiraceae bacterium
GCAAAGATATTTGTTTTTCCTGAACGAGCAAAAATCTTTGCGAATCTATTCCATCTTCACCCGACTCATCACCCCGCGATTGCTCCCCGAATCGTAAAACACGCTGTAGGCATAGCCGCCATGCACCTTGAACACCCCTGGATAAATCTTCTTGCTGGCCTTTTGTCCCATGCCCACTGTGCCAGTTTTCGGGTCATAAAGCCCAAGATAATTGATCCCGTTTTGAACGAAAACGCCGTAAGTCTTGCCCGTGGCTTCATCCGTCAAGAAACGATTGGCAAAATGGTTTTTCCCCGAAACAATGGTAAGCGGTCGTTTGTCTGATAGTTGGAAGCTTTTGTCAAATTCCACTATTTCAAGGTTTTCCAAATCAACAAGTTGAATGAAATCTTCGAATTTCAATGCAATGGTATGGTATTCGGTAGCCAATACCTGACAATACCAACCAATTCTCTTGTGTACCTTGTAATTGACAGCCAAACGAAGCAAATTGCCATTCCATACGCCCAAGGCAAGTTCGTTCTCTTTTTCTGGGACAAGGCTGTTATAAACCGCAAATATCTCATTCAGATAGGATTGGCACACATTGACCGCCACCGTGTCAATAAAACGATAGAGGAAATGCCGTTGTTTCAATGAATCGTTTTTTAGCACATAGTTGTAGGTTTGTGCCTGGCCATGGAACTCTTTCACATAATAATCTCGCTTCTCGTATGCCGTGTTGCGCAACAAATAGGCATCGTTGAACTCAAACACGACTTTTTGGATCTTGTCGCGGAACAGGTCTTTCGTGAATGTGGAGACTGGCAAGGCTTTCCCCGCCGCATCGAAACACACCAGCAAACAAGTGTCCTGACCCAAAAGGAGCAAATCGCCAAAAGCGTCAATGTACAACTCGTCATAAAGTGCTTCAAAACCAGTAGAAGCCAAGGTGTTACCATCAAGGTCAAGCAGGCGAAGGGTCGAGCCTTTCTTCCCGTTTTCGAGCACCAGAATTATGTTGTCAGAGAAAGCGATGTCTGCAATGACTGTGCCGTTACTGCTTCGGTAGAAGTCGCTGTAGGCCAAAACGCCCACTTCCTGAAGGTCATAACTCATCTTCCGCATCCGGAAGCTGATGTCGATGGAATCGCGCAGCAACTGCCTCGGTGTGAGGCTCACCACCGTGTCTTGGTACCCGATGCAGGAATAATACAGGTTGACGGCCTCCGAGCGGTCGAAAAGCGGCAGTTCGTAATGCCCTTTGGCATCGGTACTGGTGCCATATTGCGTATTGACGATGCTAATGTTCACGTTCTCCACGCCGAGGTTGCCGAAGACGGTGGTTTGGGCTTGGGCGAAAACGCCTTGGAATGAAAATGCCGCAAGCACTGAAAGAAGGTAAATCTTCTTCATGGAACGTGATTTTTGAGGGTTGAACTTTATCAAACACGGGTTGAAATGCAGCAAAGATTGTACCATATTTTGTCAGGCAAATGAATGCAAAACGCCTCATTTTTTACGAGAAAAACAGAAAACAAACAAATTGCCCCATTCAAACGGATTTCTTCCTAACTTTGCTGCGAAAACCAAGAACCATGATTGAGGAATTGCAACGTTACACTGTGAGAAATTCAGGCAACAAAGGCAGGGGTTTGTTACAGGAAAGCCTGCCAAACCCCTGCTTTTTCAGGAAATGTATTCCCTCAAGGCCTTCACGTAGCTTTCGAAAGCGTCGATTCCGGCTTGCGTGATCTTGCAGGTGGTGCAGGGCATGATTGTCAACGAAAAATAATTACAACATGGATGGATCGTTCTTGCCAATTCCGAAATAGTGTTGCCCATAGCCAGCAGTTTTTATGGAAAAGTGTTGGTTACAGGCAACATTTTTTGATGAAAAGTGTTGGTTGTAGGCAACGGTTTTTCATTGCGCCGAAGCCAAACTGCTCCTTTGGATGCTGGGGTTTTTGTATTGAGTTTACGCCAACTGCCACATCAAAAATCCGCCAACTGCCACATTACAAACTTGCCAACTGCCACATCAAAAACTCGCTAACCGCCACATCAATATTACTTTAATTACAATAAATCAACGATTTACACATTTGACAAATTCAAAATGGAACGGCTTGTCGAAATGACGACGTGAATAGTAGGTTACGGAAGGGCTCGTCAGGTCCATTACAAGGGTCCAAGCCGTACCCATGTGCCTACCCTCCATAGGCGGCAAAGAAACGGAAGCCATCGCTTGGGTGAGTTGCTGTTTATCCAACACACCGCCAGCGGCATCGAACTGGCCGCACAGGAATTCATATCGGCGGTCTCCTTCTATCAGGCCAACGTTCAGCTTGGATGCACACAGATAGTGATTGGCCACGGCTGCTGATTCAACGACCTGCATCTGATTGTCAACATACTCGACCACGACACTCCGGCCAGAGGCATCGGAAATGGCATAATGGTGAGCGGCACCGATATCGGAGTTCATATCGATTCCCCGAAGCAACCCCAAAGCCTCATCTACCGTGGCGGCATTTTTAAGAAGGTAGCAGATGGCCGAGGTGGTAGTTAGGGCTGGCTTCCCGCTGTCCTGATGAGTTTGAGCGGTGTCACCCGCCATCAAATCTGCGACGGCCAATCCTTTTTCGTTGATGCCGTCCAAGGCGAAAAACAATGTGGAAAGAGCCAGATACTGATTTTTGAAACCTTCTGGAACCCATTCGTCCCCGAAACCTAAGAAATTGAGGTTGAAGGTGGTGTAAGTCTCATAGCCTTTGTCGGGAATCGTATGAAGCACCATTCCCGTCGCCGAAGTGAAATCGAAGTTACGGCCCATCAAGACGCCCCCTTCCGGCGTATGCGCCGTCAAGGCAGAGCAACCGTACTTCGCTGGTGCGGGATTTCCGCCTTTTGGGTTGTAGAAACCCTTTGAGAGGAAACGCGTGACGTATTCCGACAGTTCATTGGCACTGCGTCCGCCGCCGTTTTCCATCAGACCTGTGAAACCGTCGTCTCCTTTATATTCCATGTAATAGAGTCCGTCATCAAGTTTCCGGACGGACATTGCGCCTTGTTCAAGTGGGTCGACTTGTGCCCATGCGCTTGCTCCGAAAAGAAACGCAAACAAGCTCCCTAAAATGATTTTGACTATCTTTTTCATTTTTCTATTACTTACCTGCCGAAAGGTATTCTTTCAGCGATTCTACATATTTATTGAAAGCCTCCTGACCTGCCGTTGTAATCTTGCAAGTAGTTCGGGGCATCTTTCCTTTGAAGCCTTTTTCCACCGTGATGTATCCGGCGGCCATGAGCTTGTCGATCTGCACGCTGAGGTTGCCCGAGGTCGCGCCGGTTTGTTTCTTGAGATAGCTGAAATCCGCCTGGCCCACTTCGGCCAATATGGACATCACCGCCAATCTCAGCTCCGAATGGAGGAGCGGGTCTAACTTGGGGAACATAGGCTACTTGTTTTGAAGTTTCATGACGAATCCTGTCGCAAGCAGCAAGATGCCGCCCAAGGTGAAAACCAGCAGCTGCGCTTCGCTCTTCACGAGCATGGCAAAGACCGCCCCGCCGACGCCCAAAAGGAAGCCGCAGACGATGATGGGCCAGTTCTTCAGCAGCACACCCGACATGCACTCGGCCAAGCCCATGATGATGACGATGATGAGCGTCACGTTCATGGGCACCAAGAAGACGGCAACGGCACTGAGCGTGATGGCGAAGGCACCGAACACCGACCACACTGCGCCGAGCATCTTGCTCACCTCGTTCTGCGGGACGGCGGTCTTGTTTTTGCCCATCAACGCGGCCACCGGGTAGCCGACAAGCGGCATCGCGAACCACAGGAAGTTCCACTGCGGCTTGCCGGTGAGATGCCACAAGAGATAGACTGCGAGTGAGGTCAGGGTGAGAAGCGTGCCCCAAAGCACGAAATACTTGGCGCTGTTGCGAAGGATGCTGCGCCGGTTGTTGTTCAGCGTGACGCTGATCAGGTCGAGGCTCTCTTGAGCCGTCATTTCCTTGTCTTGTTCTTTACAGTTTTCCATGATGTTGAATTTTAAGGTAAGACATTTGTTGTTCCTGTCAATTGACGCTGCAAAGATAAACAAGTTTACAATATAAACTACATAAATTTTCAAACTATTTTTGAAACAGGTTATAAAGTTATTGGAAGCAGCGGTCGATGATAAAGATAAAGCTCAACTGATTTGGGAAGAACAGAATAAGATATTAGAAAATGAAACATGTAAAAGATGTGTGTTTTGTAAAGGGTGCAAATTGTATTTTTGGCTTGAACTTGGTGAAATACTGTTTAACAAAGTTAATACTAAAAAACAAAATGGTGTATATATTCCAGTTAGAAATATTCCTGATAATATATTAAGGAATCTTACACCATCAAAAAAAATAACGGACATTTATTATAATAAATATTGCCGAAAATATTCAAAACTTGAAGACGGTTTCATTGTGTTAAAAGGTATGAGTTCATCAACTCCGTCATTGATGAATAGTATATATGATACCAATCAATATAGTGGCGGTGGGTTTTATCTTCGATATAACGGTATAGGCATTGCTATTGATCCGGGATATCATTTTATAGATAATCTTCACCATTATGGATTATCAGTATTAGATATTGATGCAGTTGTAATTACACATGAACATATAGACCATAATAATGATATGAGATTATTGGATGATCTTCATCATGCTGTGTATAATTTGGCAGGTCCAAAGAAAAAAATCTATTGGTATTTAGATAAAGTTTCGTACGAAATAGCACGAATATACCAGAAGAATAATACAGGCTTTCAAGAAGAGGCTAATATTATTTATTGTTTGTCCGATCATGGAGAGGATAAGTCTAAAGCTGAAAAAGAAATTTGTATCTGTGATAATGTTGAAGTAAGATTAAAGATTTTTAAAACAAAACATATAGAAAATAAAAAGATTAAAAACTTGAAAAAATATAATGAACATACTTTTGGATGTTGTTTTTTGTTAGAAAATGACAAGGACACGAAGTGTTTGGTATATACCTCGGATACAAGCTATTTTCCGGAATTAATTGAAAATATAAATATATATCCTGATGTTCTAATAGCCAATATCAGCGGTATATATGAAGATGATATTATGTTGATTAAGAAAAAAGAAAGGCATTTGGGGTATTATGGTTGTTACCATCTTTTGATAGATATAAAGGAACGATTTAATAAATTCCCTGAAATGGTCTTTATCTCAGAGTTTTGGAATGGAGAGCATGATATACGTTTTGATGTAACCTCTTTTTTGGAAAAAGAGATAAAACGTGAAGATGAGAAACATTCTGTAAGAATCATTCCGGCAGAGGTTGGCATGGTGCTTAGAATTACGGATTCTGCTTTGCGTTGTACACAATGTGGTAAATTTACAAAAGAATTTAAGCTGCATAAGCCTAATAGTTATAACGAAAAGATAAAGGTTTTATGTAAATCTTGTATATATTAGTTTAAGGAATAGATTATGACAAAAGAAAAATTTATATATGAATTGATTGATAATTGGTTGTATTTAATAAGTCAACATAATGTTTTGATGGAAAACTACACACAGAAAGATAGGACTGAAAAGTATAATGAGTGTTGTGTCAGATTGGCTGAATTATTTGATTTTTACGATCAAATATATGAGAAAGTTGATCAAGAAAAATATTCGGATGAAATTATTGATGCAAATTTGCAAATGGTTATTCAAGGATTGAAAAATGAAACAACATGTACTATAATTAATGAAATTAAGAATGAGTTGTGTATCAATATTGAAAATAAAGAAAAGTTTATCAATGATTATTTGCTAGTAAAAAAAAGAGGAAAAACTGTAGATGTTGATAAAAATCTATTGATAAAATTTATTAGTGAACTAAGGAAGAGTGAAGAGGATATGTGGAAGTGAAGGTGGATGCTATGAGCAAAGAAGATATGATAAAGCAGATTGAAAAAATCAATAACAACTCACTAGAACTGAAAAGAGCAAGGAGAATAAGAGGCTCAGAGTACAAAGATGAAAATGGCGGGCATATAGAGTATGCTAATAAAGATGATAGTCAGTTTATTGCTGATGATGCTTTTTATTCTATACTTGAAAATTGTGCGGCGGGATTGGGAATTAAATATGAGCATGGATAAGTATATAGCAGATAATCAGATGGAAGAAATAAGATATAAATATGGCAATAAAATTGTATTGTTTTCGAAAGCACAAAGAACCATTAAACAGTGGTATAAAGCATTTGTATTACAATACCCACCGTCTAGCATAAATAATTACAGGGATAGTTGGTTTCACTATAGAAAAATTTGGACAGAACGTAGTTATTATGAAGTCACATGTCAAACTGCTAATTTTGATGAACATATTCAAAGAGCGGAAAAAGATGCAATTGTTAATTTTTTTCAGATAATGACTGAACATATAGAGTTTTGGTATCATGTTAATAAAATAGAGATACCGGCAGACATGATAGATTATATAACTAAAGATGTTGAAAAAATATATAAAAAATCTGAAATATTGGATAAACAAGGTAAATTTTGGATAGTTGAATTGTTTAATTATTATAAGAGTGAAAGAGAGGCAGTATTTTCAGTGATATATGCAGCACAACAGTATGTGCTGAATTCAAAGGAAATATTAAGACAGTTGCAACTATTGTTACATAATATTAAGAATATTACTTTGAATATAAGATTAGGTGCTTCTGATATTGATAGAATTGAATATCCAGGGAAATATGTTGATGATTGCAAAAAATATTACCAAGAATTGTATGATTATTTTTATACAAATGATAATGGTGATTTATTAACTTTATTATGTATTACATCTGTTGTAAAGGCAAATTGGGATTGCTATATTGATGAAAAGAACGCTGAAGTGAAAGAATGATTATTATGTTAATTAATGCAGTGAACTTAGTTTCAGTGAAAGGGATATTAATATAATTGACTTCATGTATGAATCGCAAATTAGATGTAATGTAGCAAGAATAAATGTATTTATGAAGAAATTCTGAAACCTCAAAGATTTATGTTGATTAAGAAAGTTGGAAACAGAAAAACCCTTACCTATATATAAATCGGTAAGGGTTTTCTTTGTTGCAATCTAATTTGCAAACATATTTTTTAAAGCATCTATCAGACTTCCAAAGCTGAATATATATACAAAAGCTATAAGTATAAGAGTGACTATTCCGGTTATTGCTATATCTTTCTTTTGCTTATCATTCATCTGTAAAACTATGCGTGCTATTATATAAATGGCAAGCATTATAAGATATAGATTAATCAAATTGGTTATATGTATAAGCTTTCCTGCGTGAAGTATAAAAGCATATATAAGATATACTGCAAGTGCAGTCTTTTCATCCCATATATTTATTCTGTTTTCGGAAAGGTAGTTTTTAAATGCCCATGTCGTTATAAGTAAAGCTATAAGTAATATGCCTGATAGTATGATTATACATATAATTTCTTCTTTATTTCCGCAAATAAGGCTGTCAAAATAGCTTATGTATAAATTATGTACCATAGTTGCAAAATGCCTTAAATCGTCCATAAAAAGCTTATTATCAAGTGTAAGTAATAGTGTTGCTATGATTGAGTATAAAAGGAACATACCGTATGAGGCTCTTATCGTTTTTAATGAAATGCTGTAATTGTGTGCAAGAAGTCTTTTTTCATTATTTATCTTCTTATTCGCAAGCTTTTCGACATTTTCCTTTTGATGCTTTTTTAGATTTATGTATTCGTTTACTTTATCGTTTGCTTTTTCCTCTCGCTCGTTTGCATTATTTAAGGCTATATATGCCGTTTTCTTAACGGCTTGGACTTCTTTCTTCATATCTTCTATGAATTGTTCTTTGTCTTTGGCAAGCTCTTTGTTTTCTCTCGATAGCTTGTCTATCAGAACCTTTTGCTTTTCGATTATCCGGCTCTCCAACGGTTGCCCGTTCAAGCTCTCGGTAGTATTGTTCAAGCTCTCTTCTTTGGCTTTCTTTGACATATGGTAATAACAAGGAATGGTGGGATATTGATGCATTTAAGAATATTTTAGCTTCCGTAGGAACCTGGCAAACCTATGAATCTACAATAAAGTATTTTGATGATATGGATTATTATATGATTATTTATAAATGTGGAGATAAGTGGTATTTATATAATGAATCAATAATTCAATTCAGCAATTACTGGGATATTAAAATGTAAAGACAGCCCCTCACCGAAAATTTGGTGAGGGGCTATTTGTTTCATTTTACTGTTTTATTTTTCTTTGGAATGTGTTATTATGTTTAAGGCAACATATGAATTGATAAGGGGTCAGGTATGGATTATGAGGCATTGCTAAAAAAAGCTGAAGAGATTGCTACAAAGGCACATAAGGGACAGTTTGACCGGTGCGGAGTCGAGTACATCAATCACCCGAGGACCGTTGCTTCTTATGTGGATAATCCGAAAGAAAAAATAATTGCGTGGCTTCATGATACTATTGAGGATACAGACATAACAGAGTCAGATTTAAGGCCTATATTCGGTGACGAGATAACGGATACAGTTTTGATTCTCACCAGGCATCCGGATGAGGATTATTTTGATTACATAAGAAGAGTTATGGAAAATCCTACAGCTATAAAGGTTAAGCTTGCTGATTTAACTCATAATATGCAGCCTGATAGAATTAAACATCCAAGTGATATGGATAACGAGAGAAGAGAAAAATACCAAAAAGCATATAAGATGCTTATAGATAAGTTAAATAATTAAATACCTTAAAATATGCTTCTGTGGCTCAGTTGGTAGAGCGTCGCATTCGTAATGCGTAGGTCGTGGGTTCGAGTCCCATCAGAAGCTTTTTTGATTTATGGGAATAATAAAAGGGGGAAAAATTTATGTATCAAATCAACAATCTTTTTGACAACAAAAATATGACCTGTATCAACCAGCTTGGACAGTACAGAGTGTTTGAGCACCAGCAGGATTTGTCTGTAACACCGTCCAGTGCGGCAACACAGTACTTTGCAGCTAAGATGAATGTTCGCAAAAGACAGGTTCTTATTGAACTCAACAATACTGCTGCTAAGGTTCAGGCAGGTGCCATGCAGTGGATGATAGGAAATGTTTCCATGACATCCGGTGTTAAAGCGGGAAATTTCCTGGGCAAGATGGTAAGTGCTGCTGTGACGGGTGAAACCGTTGCAAAGCCTGAGTATGTCGGACAAGGATATGTTATGCTTGAACCTACATATAAACACATAATTATGATAGATGTGTCACAGTGGGGTTCGATTGTTCTTCAGGACGGACTCTTCCTTGCATGTGACAGCACCCTTCAGGATAAGGTTGTCTCAAGGAGCAATCTGTCTTCAGCCGCACTTGGAGGAGAGGGATTATTTAACCTTTGTCTACAGGGACAGGGTATAGCGGTTCTTGAAAGTCCGGTACCACAGCAGGAACTTATAGCATTTAATCTTCAGGATGACGAGGTTAAGATTGACGGAAATATGGCTATAGCATGGTCCGGTTCACTTTCATTTACGGTTGAGAAGTCTTCAAAGAGTCTGATAGGTTCTGCGGTTTCCGGTGAAGGACTTGTAAATGTTTACAGAGGCACTGGTACAGTTCTTATGGCTCTTACAGATAAGTAATTAATAAGAAGGCAAAGCTATGAGTAATAAAGACGAGCGTTACGACAAACTTGATAATACGGCGAATTTATTTCCGATGATAGTAAGCGAAAGCATGAGCAATGTTTACAGGGTTTCGGTTACCCTTAAGTACGAAATTGTTCCGGATATACTGCAAAAGGCTGTGGACAAGGTGCTTCCTTATTTTGATGTGTTTAATTCAAAGATGACGGAAGGACTATTTTGGTATTATTTTGAAACCAATCACAATATGCCGCCGAAGGTGGAGGAGGAAAACACATATCCATGCAGATATATCAATCCGCATACTAACAGAGATTACCAATTCCGTGTAAGCTACTATAAAAACAGGATAAATCTTGAGGTGTTCCATGCCGTGACTGACGGAAACGGTGCGCTCGCATTTTTGAAGGAGATAACATATCAGTATTTAAGAGACAGGTATCCGGAGCTTAAGGAAACCAATCATGATATCCTAAGCCCTGAGACCTCTCTTGACAGGGAGGACAGCTATGTAAGAAATTATAAGCATAGCAAGAAGAAAAAATATAAGAAGGAAAAGGCTTTTATTATCGAGGGAGAAAAGCTTCCGGAAACCGAGATAGGTGTAATTCACGGATATATCAAGGTGGATGATATTAAGAAAGTTTCAAAAAAGTACGGAGTTACGATCAATCAATATTTGCTCGGAAACTTTGCGTGGGCGGTATATAAGGAGTGTATGAAATCGCAGCCGGGCAAAAGACCGTTTTCGGCGTGTGTGCCTGTTAATTTAAGACCTTATTTTGAATCGGAAACACTCAAAAATTTCTTTGCTATTGTTTCCGCTACATTCAGACCTACCAAGGAAAGCTATACCTTTGAGGAGGTTCTGGAGGAGGTTGCGGAAAGCTTAAGAAAGCAGATAACTAAAGAAAACCTTGAGGATATTATTTCCTACAATGTTTCCAATGAGGAAAATAAATGGTTGAGAGCCGTTCCGCTTTTTATAAAGAGCTTTGTAATGAAGCGCATTTACCTTGCTTCCGCCAAGGCGAATACCACTACCGTAACCAACCTCGGTATAATAAAGGTTGCACCCGGCTATGAGGATTATATAGAAAAGTTTACTGCAGTATTATCCATGTCACCCGGACAAAATATAAAGGCAACTGTTTTTTCGTATAACGGAACACTTGTATTTACATTTTGTTCAAGCATCCTTGAGACCAATGTTCAGAGAACCTTTTTCAGACATATGGTTGAGGATGGAATAGATGTGACTGTAGAAAGTAATGGTGCTTATTATGAATAGATGCAGAAAATGTAATATCAATATTATGGATGATTCGATAGTTTGCCCTTTGTGTAAAAATGTGCTGGAGCTTTCGGACGACATGAGGGACACGGATAAATTCGGAATGTACAAGTCAAAATCCGTAAGCTATCCCGATATTGTCAAAAAGAGGAAATGGATAAAGTTTGTTATTAGACTGTGTATCTTCCTATCTGTAATTGCGGAGATAATTCTTGTGCTAATAAACTATGCAACCTATAAGGGTACGCCTTGGTCGGTTGTTACGGGAGCTTGCTTTGCGTACATTTGCTTTACTATCGCTTATTCTGTTCAGCGTTATGTGAGTCACAGGTCAAAGCTTGCCGTCCAGACAATAGCCATGATACCTTTGATTATGATTATAGATTATGTATATGGCGGAAACGGCTGGTCGATTAATTTCGGTATACCGATTATGGTGCTGGTGCTTGACTTAGTTGTATTTATTCTTTCGATGGTTAATTTTAAAAAATGTCATGTTTATCTTATGGTTCAACTGGTGGGAATTTTGATGAGCCTTATATGCAGCATAGTGGTGATTCTCGGAGATTATAAGGTTAAGATGCTTTCGATAGTTTCAACCGTTGTTTCGATAATAATATTTATGATTATTGTTTTACTTGGCGAGAAAAAGTCAACGAGCGAGCTCGCAAAAAGATTTAGGATTTGATAGGAGAAAATTATGGAGACAAGCTTACGTGCGAAGATGATGATTACTCTTATTTCCGAATTTAATAAGAATAATTATCTGCGTACGCGATTAAGAGAAGAAAAAAGGCCTGACAGTGATATAGATAAGAACTTCAGATATCCGGAGCATTTGACCAAAACAAGAATTGATTTGGAAAACTTTCCAATGGAAATGCTCGAAAGAAATGATAAGGATACTCTGGAAAATCCGTCTGACAAGGTTATTCTTCAGCTTCACGGCGGTGGTTATATAGGCGCATTTAAAAATGTTTACAGAGCTATGGCAGGGCTTTATGTTGAGGTTAGCAACGGTGCGAGTGTGCTTACCGTTGATTACAGAGTCGGACCGGAATTTAAACATCCGGCTGCATTGGAGGACGCTGTGGCTGCTTATGACTGGCTTTTGGAAAATGGATATTCCGAGGATAGGATTGTACTTGCCGGAGATTCGGCGGGTGGCGGACTTGCCATGTCGCTTTGTCACTATCTTAAGGATAAGAATCGCAAGCTTCCTTGTGCCATAGTTGCCATGTCTCCTTGGACAGATCTGCTTTCCACAGGAGATTCATATAAGGATAATTATGAGCTTGATCCTGTTTTCGGAAATGACAGCAGTGAGCTTATCTACAATAATCCTTATGTTGAAGATTCGGATAAGGGCGATAAATACATTTCTCCGTTATATGGGGATTTTGAAGGCTTTCCGCCTATGCTTATTCAAGTGGGTTCTTATGAAATGCTTCTTAGTGATTCGACTTTGGTAGCCCAAAAGGCAAAGGATGCGGGAGTACAGGTTAAGCTTTCCGTGTATGAGGGTATGTTCCATGTGTTCCAAATGGGTGCAAAGCTTATGCCTGAGTCTATGAAGGCGTGGACAGAGGTAGGAAAGTTTTTTGAAGCGATATAAAAGAGGTGTCTTATGAAAGTTGCACTTTACCAGATGAATATAGTCTGGGAAAATAAAGATGAAAATTTAAAAAAGTTAGAGGATGTTCTTTGCGCATTTGAAGACAGAAAGGTTGATTTACTGCTTATGCCCGAGACATCACTTACCGGGTTTTCAATGAACACCGATGTAACGGGCGAGGAGAATTTTGAAACAGTTGAAAAAGTCAAAAGGCTTGCAACAAAATATGGTGTTGCAATAGGCGTAGGATGGGTTAAGAAGATAAACAACGATTCTAATGATGACTCGCACGCTAAAAAGGAAAATGATAAATCCATTACACAAAGGATGTGCGAGAATCATTATTCTATAGTCGGACCGGATGATATCAATGGCTTTGACGATATGGATAAACCTGATGTACTTGATGTTCCTATGCTTCTTGATTATGCAAAGATACATCCTTTTAGTTATTCGGGTGAGGATAAATATTTTGTCGGAGGAGATTATCAGGATTTCCTGTTTTACAAGGATTTTAATATCAGTACCGCAGTTTGCTATGACTTAAGATTTCCGGAAATCTTTCAAACTATGTCTAAGAAAGCCGATATGATAATCGTACCTGCAAACTGGCCTGCCGCAAGGATTTCACATTGGAATAAGCTTCTTATGGCTAGAGCTATAGAAAATCAGTGCTATATAGCAGGAATAAACTGTGTGGGTATAATAGACGGCACGAATTATGAAGGCGGTACGATGATGATTAACCCGCATGGAGAAATTGTTTTGCCTGATGAAATGATTGGCTATGACAATGACGAAGCTGTTTTTATATATGATTTGGAAAATGATGTCCAAATGGCAAGAAAAGCTTTTCCTACCAAGGCGGACAGAAGAGAGGATTTGTATCTTAGTCTTATGAGAGGATAAAGGTGTGTCAGGAGGACACACCTTTCTTAATAAATTCTTAAAATATTAATTACTTTCTTTTTAAATATATTTTTTGTATAAAAGAGTCAAATGATATATCGTGTCGTGTAACGGACATAAGGGGTAAGGAGGATAAAATGTACAACATACTGGTATGTGATGATGAAAAGGATATAGTTGAAGCGCTGACGATTTATCTTGAGAGCGAAGGCTACAATATTTTCAGTGCATATAACGGAAAAGAAGCTATCGAGACTGTTGAAAAAGAGGATATACAGCTTGTGCTTATGGACATAATGATGCCGGAGATGGATGGCATAGCAGCTATGAATGCCATAAGGAAAAACAGTAATGTTCCCGTGATACTTCTTACCGCCAAGAGTGAGGATACGGACAAGGTGCTCGGACTTAGCGTGGGCGCTGATGATTATGTGACTAAACCGTTTAATCCGGTTGAGCTTATCGCAAGAGTAAAGGCTCAATTAAGAAGATATATAACACTTGGCAGCAGCCATATAAACGACAAGCAGGACAAGCTGGTTATAAGGGGAATTGAACTTGATGATAAAGCCAAGAGTGTAACGGTTGACGGTAATCCTATAGCTCTTACTCCTACGGAGTTTCAGATACTTAAGCTTTTTATGGAAAATCCGGGTGTGGTTTATTCACCTAAGGAGATATACAGGGAGGTATGGCAGGATGCTCCTCTTGGTGCGGAGGGGACGGTTGCTGTACATATCAGACATTTGAGGGAAAAGGTGGAGATTGATCCTTCGGATCCGAGATACCTAAAGGTAGTTTGGGGACAGGGCTATAAGTTGGATTGATTGAGGAAATATATATGAAAAGATTAAGAAATAACGGTGTTTTTAAGGCATTTATGATTGCTTTGTTTATGCTGTCGATGCTTATCTGTGCAGCAAGCGGAGTGCTTGCCATAAAGCTTTATTCCAAGCACGCCCTTACCAAAAGAGGTAAGGAAACCTATAAAAATTCCATAATTACCAATATTGCGTATGACCAGTATAACTGGAGGGCGGTAGAGTATTATCGGGAGTATCTGATGGGGTATGATTACTCAAAGGATGCGAATTATTTTTCAGAGGAGAACACAAACTATTCCTTCCATGCCAGAGTCCTTAACGGAAATATGGATTATCCGGAGCTGGTTACCTATGAGCCTTCCTCGCATCAGTACAGCCAGACGGATAAATATAGTATTAATGTTGATTCCTTTGACGAAAGAAAGGAGATAAGGCTTTCAAGTGAAAGTATTTTTTCTACGACTCCTTACGTACTGTGTACGGAAGAGGATTTGGTGAATCTTGGCTGGTATGATTACGGATATGAAGAAGAGTCTGAAAATATATACAGACTGACCTATGAGATAAGTCTTGTAAATGCAAAGGTTATTAATGTACTTGAGGAAGGATACTATTATAATAACGGATATTATTATTTTGAAGAAAAAAATAAGAATGAGATAAATGATTTAGATAATGAAATTAATAATGACTATTCTGTGACTGTGGCAGAGAGCGACGGGGGTGGTTTATATCTTGAAAATGTAGATATGGAGGATATCTACAATTACTACGACGGTTATTCGGATATTTATTCGGACGTTATGGCAAGCGTACATATGGTTACGGACGGATACTATTATTACGTGCTCGAAAACATAAGCAGTGTTTCGGATTGTATGAACTCCATCAGAAATACATATTCTGATGCGGAGATATATTTTGAAACCTGGTATGCGAGTGAAAAGGAGTATTTGTATATTGCTGCATTTATTTACCCGACACTGGAGGTAGAGCTTAACTGGTATATCAAGGATGACCTTACGGCATACGATGCATTTTATAATTCACTGGAGCTTAGATACATAGATGATGTAAATACTTTTGCGATTCCAGTGTGTGTGGGTTCGGCAATCATTATGTTTATAAGCTTTGCCTTTCTTATAATAACAGCAGGACACAGGAGAGTAAAAAGAGAAAATGAGGACGGAACCTATGAGATAACCGACGAGCTAAAGCTTGGAATATTTGACAAGCTGCCTTATGATTTGATGTTTATTATACTTCTTGTTACGTTTGCATTTGGCGTAGAAAATCTTTCAAATGCTTACTACGGAAGTATAGAGTCGGTGATTGCGGTTGTCTGCGCAGTTCTTACAAGCTTCTTTGCTGCTTATCTGGTAATGACCACTGCAGCAAGGCTTAAATGTGAGGGCTGGAGTTTTTTCAAAAATACAATCACCTATAAGCTGGTAAGCCTGATTATCAAAGTAATAATAAGGGTTTTCAAATGGCTCGGCGGCGGAATCGTATATCTTTGGAAGCATATAAATTTATATTGGAAGTATTTGCTGATACTTATAGGTGTTGGCTTTGTTGAGCTTTTGTTTACCTTGCGTGAAAATGCACCTTTTACCTTTGTACTGCTTATCATAGAAAAAATAGTAATCCTTACTCTTGCGGCTTATGCGGTAGTAAACATTACAAAGATAAAGAACTATACCAAAAGCCTGGCAGAGGGCAATACCGATGACGAGCTTTCCACCGAGCATATGCACGGAGAGTTTCTTGAGTATGCCAAGGATTTGGGACATGTAAATGACGGAATCAAAGCGGCGGTTGAGAACCAGATGAAGAGTGAGATGATGAAGACGGAGCTTATCACCAATGTATCTCACGACATCAAGACACCGCTTACTTCCATAATCAATTATGTGGATTTGCTTGAAAAGGAAAACATAGATAACGAAAAGGCAAAGGAATATCTGGGGGTTTTAAACAGGCAGTCGCAGAGATTGAAGAAGCTTATAATCGACCTGATAGATGCCTCCAAGGCATCCACCGGAAATGTGGATGTAAATCTTGAAAAACTGGATTTGAGTATCATACTTACCCAGCTTAACGGCGAGTATGAGGAGCAGTTTGAGGAAAAGAAGCTTAAACTTGTGGTAAACAATAAGGCAGCGGACACTCACATCATGGCAGACGGAAGACAGATTTACAGGGTGTTTGATAATCTGTTTGTAAATATTAAAAAATATGCCCAGGATAATACAAGGGTGTACATTGATATAACCGATGAAGGTGATAAGCTCGGTGTATCAATGAAAAATATTTCGAAGGAGGAGCTCAATATAACCGGTGAAGAGCTTATGGAAAGATTTACAAGAGGCGACCGCTCACGTAACACCGAAGGAAGCGGACTCGGACTCTCCATAGCAAAAAGCCTGATTGAACTCCAAAACGGAACCATAAATATAATCGTAGACGGTGATTTGTATAAGGTGGATTTATTGATACCGAAGGCATAGATATGAGGATAGTGTCACAGGGCGTGAACCTTGTCACATATGACATACAAGAAAATCAGGTGGATGTTACAACTAACCAACAATTTGTAAAATCAGAGCACTCATACTTTCTTGATTTTGCGCAAAACCAATAAACTCGCTTCGCTCAAACATATTGGTTTTATACGTGCAAAATCAATTCAAGTATTCATTGCTGATTTTATACAAATCGGGTCAAATGTTGTAACATCCACCTGATTTTCTTTATCTGTCATACTTATGTGACAAGGCTCATGCCCTGTGACCGATTCACTTTACGCAGATGATGCATTTCCTGTCCGTGATATATTATGGCAAAAAGAAAAAAATATTTAAAAATATGTAAAATATACTTGATAAATTTCATCCGATGGATTATTATTGCCATATCAAGAGAACAAAATACATGGATTTGATGTTTTTTGGAACGTGTTTTTCCATATATGAAAGGCAGGGAAAGGATATGGATTTTAAAGTCGGTTTTGTAGTAGGGTTTTTATTTGTCTTATTTTTTGTGATTATTTTTTCCGCATCCAGGATGAAAAAGAAAGACCGCGGAGAGTATGATGAAAGACAACAGCTTGTAAGAGGCAAGGGCTATAAGGCAGGTTTCTTTACAATGCTGATATGCAATATGATGATTCTTTTTTTTACTAATGATGATGGAAGCATGAAGTATATTAATACGGATGTTGCGGTTATGATTTCAGCATTTGTCGCCTTGATAGTTTTTGCGGTTTACTGTATCTTCAATGACGGATATTTCGGAGTGGTTGAAAATCCGAAGTCATCTATAATCGGATTATTTCTGATAGGTGTTGCAAATATGATTATCGGGTTTTCAAATAGTGACAGCTGGGTAGTTGACGGAAAGCTTTCTTTGGGAGTTTTGAATTTTGCATGTGGAATAACGCTTTTTATAGTATCGCTTGCAGGAGCTTTAAAGCTTGCGATTAATAAAAGAGAGGATGAGTAGCTTATGAAGAATTTGAAATTAAAGGCTGCCCGGACTATGAAGGATATGTCGCAGGAGGATCTTGCAAAGACCGTAGGGGTTTCAAGACAGACTATCAGTTCTATAGAAAAAGGCGATTACAATCCAACCATAAATCTCTGTATAGCGATATGCAGGGCTTTAGATAAAACCTTAGATGAATTATTCTGGGATTAAAGGTATAAAAAGGGAAAGGAGAATTCATATGAAGCTTGAAGTAAAAGACATTAAGAAGAGCTTTGAAGGAAAAGAAATTCTGCACGGAGTAAGCTTTGATGTTGAGAGCGGAAAAGCGCTTGGCTTACTGGGAAGAAACGGAGCCGGTAAGACAACGACAATCAGAATTATCATGGATGTATTTCATGCTGATTCGGGGGAGGTACTTCTTGACGGAGATAAGTTTAAACCGGACGGAAGAAGATTTGGATATCTGCCGGAGGAAAGAGGCCTTTATCCAAAGAGAGTGGTTAAGGAACAGCTTATCTATCTTGGTATGCTGAGAGGTCTTGGTAAGAAGGAGGCTTCTGCCAATACCGAAAAGTGGTTAAAGAGACTCGGTGTTGATGAGTACACCAACAGAAAGCTTGATACCTTATCAAAGGGTAATCAGCAGAAGGTTCAGCTTGCGGCAACTCTTGTAGGGGAGCCGGAGATAGTTATCCTCGACGAGCCATTTTCGGGACTTGATCCTGTCAATTCACAGATACTTAAGGATGTAATAAGCGAGCTTATAGAGGAAGGCAGAATAGTAATTTTCTCAAGCCACCAGATGAGCTATGTTGAGGAATTCTGCGAAAATATCGCGATTATCAACAAAGGTGAAGTGGTTCTTAAGGGACATCTGGATGATGTTAAGGCAGAGTACGGTAAGGGAAGAAAGAAGCTTTCTGCTTCCAACTACAGCTTGAAAGAGGTTAAGGATATCCTTGAATCAAAGCTTTCCGCTATGGTTAAGGTTGAAAGAGTTTCAAAGCATCATGTTATATTTGAGTGCGAGAAAAATGTTACAAGCTGGGATATCTTGGAGGCTCTTAAGAAGGAAAATGTTGAGATAAAATCCTTTGGTGATTACGAGCCTTCGCTTAATGATATATTTGTAACCTGTGTAGGTGAAGAAGAGCCTGAAGAGGATACTTCGGATGACGATAAGGATTCAGATGGTAAAGGAAAGAAATCTGAAGGTAAGAAGAATAAAAAAGGTTCAGAAAAAGCCTCGGATGAAAAAAATGATGACAAGGAGGTGCAGGCATAATGAAAAAGTTTTTAACGGTATTAAAATTTGAGTTGGATAATTATTTTAAGTCAAAATCATTTATTATATCAACAATTTTGCTTTGCATCTTATCGGCAGGTATTATGTTTGCTCCGCGTGTTGTCGATGCATTTAAGTCAGACAGCGATGAGGAAGAAGAGGAAAAGGAAATTGATCCGGATGATATAGTTCATTATGGTATATGCGGTGATGTAGACCTCATAGACCTTGATGCATTGCAGGATTATTTTTACGGGTCTGAATTTAAGGTTTATGACAGCGTTGAAGCCATGAAGGCAGACATCAATGATAGCGACGATTCCTTAGAAGCAGGCTACGAGATAGTTTCCTTGAAGGAATATAATTATTATGTGTACAATAAGTCTATGTTTGATGATTCGGCTTCACCGTTTTCGGAATATATGATTATGTTAAATAAGATGAATTACTGTATTGAAAACGGACTTAATGTTGAAGAATTTATAGAGGTTGAGACCACGCAGATTACCGCAAATGAAAATATTCTCGGTAAGGACAGTACAAATAATTATTGGTATTGTTATATCCTGGTTATCGTAATATTTATGCTTATCATTATGTATGGTATGCAGGTTGCAAGCAGTGTTACCAATGAAAAGAGTAACCGTTCAATCGAAATTCTTGTAACCAGTACTTCAACTACCGCAGTTTTATTCGGTAAGGTTTTTGCAAGTGTTATCACTTCCATCTTCCAGGTTGGACTTATAGGCTTATCTCTCCTTGGTTCTTACCAGATAAATAAGGATTACTGGGGCGGCGGAATAGCAATGTTCCTTGATATACCGACAGATGTTCTTATAACCTTTGCAGTATTCGGAATAGGTGGATTTATTCTCTATGCATTCCTTTACGGTGCACTCGGTGCTCTTGTTTCCAAGATCGAGGATCTTAACAAGACAGCAGGTACTGCACAGATGATTATCATGATTGTTTATTTCGTAGTACTTATCAATCTGGCTAATGTAGACGGAATTATCATAAAGGTTTGTTCCTTCCTTCCAATCAGCTCTTACAGCGCAATGTTTGCAAGAGTTGCAATGGGTAACGTAGCTATGTGGGAGATTGTACTTTCGGCAGTTATCCTTTATGCATCGGTTATCCTTGTCGGCATCTTAGGAGGAAAGATTTTCAGAAATTCAACCTTAAGATACGGAAATCCTATCAAGCTTTCCAACGCACTTAAGAGCCTCAAAAAGAGCAAGTAAACTTCTGTTTATCGCAGTATGGTGTGAGTGAGAATACTGTCAATATAACTTCTCGCGTAAATACTGTAACATATAAAAAGAATGGATAGGGCTTAT
>CALGGL010000059.1 GCA_937915975.1 uncultured Lachnospiraceae bacterium
ATGATAATTCCAGAAGAAGTCATAAACAGTGTACTTGGTGAGGACGATTGAACGAAGAATAAAGAGGTAGCAAGGGATGAACCATGACTATTCGCATTGCATAGACTTTCAAGAGAACTGCTCAAAGGATTGTTTCAGAGCGCAGTTGGTCAGAGACTTGCGGAGAGATCCAACACAGGCACCGATGGGACTTGTATCATGGATGTCGTTCCGGGCGTTAGATGAGTGTAAAAGGAGAAATCATGAAACCAATAGTAGTATTTATCAATGAAAAAGATTTTAATCAGCTTATGATGGAAAACTCGGAAAAGAGTCTTGGTGTTGTTTCTGAAGAGGAAGACGAAGACGAAGAGGACGAGTTTGAATATACCTTCAAGCCGATTGGCATGAAGGACCATAAAAAATAAAGAAGGAGGGTGAACATATGCACAATGGTTTAGCCATTGGAGTTGGCAGGATTCCCATAAGGAATGAAGCGGATTTCTTCATTCACGAACTGGTTCCTGTTAAGTTCTTTGGCTCGACGGTTTACATCACCACTACCCATGTGTGTGCGGCGATTATAATTGTGACGATTATGATTCTTGCGATATGTGCGAGAAACAGCGTGCTTAAGCATCAGGATAATCCGACCAAGTTTTCCGCCGGAGTGGAGATTGCCATAGAGACTTTGCTCAAGTTTGTACATGGCAGTATGGGCGAAGCGGGTAAACACTACATTAACTACATTGGTGCCATATTTATCTATATATTCCTTTCGAATATATCCGGTCTGTTCGGTTTAAGACCGCCGACTGCCGACTATGGTACTACATTGTGCCTTGCACTTATTACCTTTGTAATGATTCAGTACGCTGCAATCAGATACAAAAAGTGGGGTGCATTTACGGATTTGTTCCAGCCGGTGTTCTTTTTCTTCCCTATGAACGTTATCAGTGAGTTTGCTACACCGCTTTCACTCTCGCTTCGTTTGTTTGGAAACATCTTAGCCGGTACAGTAATGATGTCTTTATACTATGGTCTTATGCCTGTATTGTTCAGGTTCGGAATACCGGCCTTTTTGCACATTTACTTAGATTTGTTCTCAGGTGCGATTCAGGCTTACGTATTTACAATGCTTACGATGACATTTGTTTTCGATAAGAGAAATGTAGAATAAAAAATGGAGGAATAAAAAGATGAGTATTAACATTGAAGGATTAGTTCATGCATTTTCTGCATTAGGCGCAGGTATTGCTGTTTGTTCAGGTATCGGTACCGGTATCGGTCAGGGTAACGCAGCAGGTATGGGTGCTCAGGCAGTAGGTCGTAACCCGGGCTGCAAGGGAGATATTATGTCAACCATGCTTCTTGGACAGGCAGTTGCAGAGACAACAGGTCTTTACGGACTCGTAGTTGCGTTGCTTCTCATGTTCGTTAAGCCTTTCGATAAGTAGGAGGATAAAAAGTGACATTTATGGTAAATGAAAATGTTGCTCTTCTCACAGGTCGTATCTTCGGATTGGACAGCCAGTTATTATTTGATGTGTTGATACAGGGATGTGCGGTTTTCCTTCTCTTTATCTTCCTTTCATATATACTTATAAATCCTGTCCGTAAGGTACTTGAGAATCGTCAGGAAAAGGTTAAGAATGATTTGGAAAGCGCAGCGAAGGACAGGGAAGACGCAGCTAAACTTAAAACAGAATACGATGAGAAGCTTCAAAATGCCGATGCAGAGGCTGATGAGATTTTAACTGCCGCAAGAAAGAAGGCTGTTAAAAATGAAGAAAATATCGTAGCTGAAGCTAAGGAAGAAGCTGCAAGAATTATCACTTCATACATTAAGGAATAATCAAATCTTCTAAGGTGACATTCGTATTTAAGACATCCAAATCAATGCTGACCTCCGATTGCGTGCTATAGCAATCAATACATCCCTGGTCGGAATATTGCCAAATCGTCCAATTACTCCAACCGTCGATAATTGGCGGATAATAGACACTGCGCACCCATAGGGGATATTCTTCAACGGAACCTTTCAAATAATCCTGATACATTGCGCGGGATGTATAAATCATCGGCTTTACGCCGTAGTAATCTTCTAAGGTATTCAATAACTCGGACAGTTCACTTAATAGCGTCTCTTTGTCCGGCGGATTTGTCAGCATGTCGCCGTAATATTCCACATCCACAACAGGAATCAAACATCC
>CALGGL010000060.1 GCA_937915975.1 uncultured Lachnospiraceae bacterium
GACATATTGTAGTTTTTATTTGTGGCATCTGCAGGGCTTACCGTTGCGGTAACCACAACACTTCTGTTATCCTCATCAAAAAGATATATTATTATATCATCATGTTCATCAAAGCTTACACCTGTTGCGGGTATATAATTCTGACTCCAGGTATCCTCATCAAAGGTAACCGTACAAGTAGGAGCAATCTCGTCATAAAAGCTTTCCTGAACAACACTATAATGATGAGTAATTATAAATTCCTCATCTGTCTGATTAAGATAGTATCCTGAACTGTTTATATTATTTCCATCGTTTCCGTCATTCCAGGTAACATCGACATTATACCAGTTACCGCCAAGCCTTATTTTATTCCATGCATGACCGTCACTGGTCACACCGACAGTAAGAATTCCGCATGCATTCATAAGTATCGTAAAGGTCTTGGAATATCCGGCACAAACTGTTTTTCCCACCATAATCATACTGTATGCCGTCTGAGAAACGCCTGTCCATCCCTGAGAAGTAAATTCCGAATACGGTGTACTCGTGTCATTAAGATAAATTGTATTGGCACATATTATATTGTCTGCTTTCTTTTCCTTTGCGTAATCATCTGCTTCGGCATTTATCGTCGTCACCCATCCGTCAACTTTTGTAAACATCTGCTCGGTTATTGACGCTCTTTGACTGCCATCGGCAAAAGCATCATAGCATACCAGATACATCGTTGATGTTGTTTTTAACGTACTGTAGCTTACAAAATAATACTGAGGATTATTATATACAAAAAGCTCAGTTATTTCAGCGGCTCTCGAAGAATTTAAGCTGCCCATCGGAATACCGTCATCCGCAACTACGTAAGCCTTCTTTGCAACTCCGCCGGAGGTATACTCTTTAGTAACGGCATCCTTCGTGGTTGTAAGCATCTCATGGCACACCGCATCAAGCCGGTTGTAAAATGCCTTTTCATCGTCGGTAAGGAACTGTCTCATATATGTATTACAGTATACGGAAAAATCCTTGGTACCTATATATGTATCGGAGACTCCTGTCAAAAACGCACTTTCAGATAACAACTCCGCGTCGGAGTCTGTAGCAGTCTCGTAATAATCCGATTCATCACTATCGGAATCATCCGCATCCCATATGTCGTCTACATCGATAACCTCGATACCGAGAAAGTCCGAATTGTTATCCAAATCATAAGCCTTAACACTCTTTTGCGGATATATAAATACACCGGTTACTGTCATAACCAAAATCAAAAGCCACGACCAAAAGTCTCTTATTATTCTCTTATTACTGTTTTTCATAAGCTTCACGCTCCATTAGGTAAACTGCCTTATTTCTTAGACTTATAAGCATTCACTCTTCTTATCAGCTCTGCGAACGTATCAGAGCTTATACCTGTTAAGCTTGCGCTGATATTTACATTTTTTACTCTTATTTTATTCCTTAAATTTACGATTATCTGTGGATCCTCTACAAGAAATGCCAGCTTGTCTCCAAGCCTTGCTCCGTTAGAATTTACATTATTTAGGTTGTATGAAAACATTCTACCACCTATATCTTCCACTGTAAATTGTAAATTTTTGACAGTTATATTGCCGTTATCGCACGGGTCAAAACGAAGACTTTTTATCCAGTCATTGTCTTCAAAGGTAAAGCTCCATGAGTATTCTCTTTCATCTTCATTTATAACCGATGCATTTGCGGTTTTTGCGGTAGCTTCACTATAGCCCGTTACTCCGTTATCTATATAAAGCTTAGCTACGGCAGCATCATCAAAACCATGTTTTCTTGCAGGGTTGGCATAATCATATGCACGATTCAAATTATTTAATACCTGCACATACCCGCCTGCATCGTGCCCTTTGAAAAATATGATGTCGTTAAGCTGATGCAGCATATGATTTAAGTTGGTTATCTCCATAGCCGCTCCGCTTTCGCAAAGTATCCAACCCGGATAATATCCTGCGCTCTGTGCGGAAAACGGATAGATTCTTTCCACTGCATGAAGTATGGTTCCGTCATCGGCAACCGGCTCATCTGGAAAGTCATCATATGTCCACTCACGGGCAAATAATGGCTTTAAAGCCTCTGCTCTTGCCCAGAAAAACGATCCGAGCGGTGCAATCGGTTCCTTATCTTTCTTTATCGACACATTTATTCCAAGCTCCTTTGCAAGCTTGGCAGTATTTTCATAATTACTTCCCCACTCAAGTCCGAGAGTAAAATAATAATCGGAATGATTCGGAGGAGGCGGTGAAAGAAGCCCTGCCCTCTCGTTTTCTTCAAACACACTTAAGATATTACTTACGTATTCCCTTGATTTTAATACATTTTCAAAGCATTTATACGCAAAAGAGAGACCTATGGAGCCCGGTTTTGACTGCCCGGCTTTCTTGTCATGCACGTGGCATACATAATCATAATCTCCAAGATAAGGTCTGAATTCCACAAGGAAAGGTCCCACATCCCTACCCTTGTTAGGCACTACTCTTACATCAAGCTTACCGTACTCAAGCTTGGAGAACTCCTCTGTTATCTTCTGCTTTTTTTCCTCGGTATTGGTTGTTATATACATATCCGTATGAGGCGGCATGGATGAAGCATACGCTGCACATTCTTCCACAAGGTCTATAAAATGAATATGCATAACAAGAGCAATCCTCTTATCCTTAGCCACATCCTTATTCTTAGCCGTATCGGATGAAAGTATATAATTCCACTGAAGATTCTTCTTTAGGTCAGCCTGATTCTCCACACGTAGCAGGTTGTCCCACAAAAGATTCATATCATAATCTGTCTTCTCATCAAGATATTTATATAATTCGTACGCCTCCTGTCCGCAGGATTCGTTAAGAATTACATCGTAGTCTTGCATAAAGGAACGTCTTTTGAATATCGGACATTTTTTCTCATCTATCATCCTCTTTGCCATACCGACAGCAGGCTGATAGGAATAAGGTCTGAAATCCTCCGCATCGGCATATACCTCCCACTTAAAGCCCTCTTTTTCAAAGTACTTTGTAAATTTGGTCTCGTGGTTTATAACCGAATCAAGATATCCTGTTATCATAGGCATATTGTCCCAATAATCGTGAAATACCTCCGAGTTAATCATAGTATTTCTCACCGCTATAAAATGAGACTGTATATGATCCGGAATCTTTCCGTCGGGCAGCCCACCCCAAGGGTCAAAATCCGCTTCGTAAAACTGGGTTATACCCCAGAAATCAAGATCTCTTTTTGCCATGGAATCAAACATATCCTTAAACGGATAAACCGGTCCCATCATAGTGAAGTTCATAAGAATTATCTCATCATAAGCACCAAGCTTTTCCCATCCGAGACTTTCCATGGCAGTCTTATATGCCCATACGTCAAAGCCTTTGTTTTCACGCTTTATTACGCGATCGGTATATCGTTTAAAAATCTCCATACCCAAATCGTCAAGCTCTCCGTTACAGACAATAAGTATATCACTGACATTCTTCTTCAAATCATCAAGCATATACGGTATATAATTGTCAACCTTTCCTTCTCTGTCATAAAAGAAGAATATCAAAAGCCTGTTTGGACTTTCATTAAGAATCATATTATTTCTCCTGTTTTTTATTACGTTTCAGTTTTCTTAAAGGCTTCGTAACCTTCCATGAGGTGGAATTTTTCATCGCATTAACCGTATGCTCCGTAGCTTCAAGCTTTGCCTGCAGCTCCATAACCACCTGATAATCCTCCTGTTTAACTGTCTCTATTTTTTGATTAAGCTCATCATTTTTTTGTATCAAATCAAACAGTTCAAACAGCTCTACCGCTTCATCATGCATCCCTTCACCCGCTGTCATAAGCTTGTAGGTTATAACGAAGCTTTTCGTTTCCTCTCTTATATCATCCGTCATTATATACGGATTTTCATCTTTAAAAAGAATAATGTCGTCATTCAAAATCTCGCCGTTTTTCAAGCTTTTCGGTTCATATTCCTCTGCTCCGTACGCCTTAAATCCCATAAGCTTGACCACACAACTGCTGTATGCGGGATTAAACATAATTACCTTAACATTTTCATCCACTGAAAACTTTGCCTCAAGCACACCATCATCAAGACTTTTCAACCTTACGGGTTCACTTACGGTGCTCTCATCCTTAAGTATCTTTATTACGGTCGGATGCTCGCTTTTTTTCTTCTTAGCCAACTCAGGCATATTGTAAAACGGCTCGCCCATGGAATCATACAATCTCCACAAAGGAGTATTCCCTTTAACTATATAATCCTGAAAGCTTCGCTCCATGGCCGCATAGCATTCTTTCTTACTTATATCAACTCCCATAAGCTCATATAAGTCCACGTCCTTAAGCATCTGCTCTCTGTCCGGTGTTGCATAATAATTAATGGTTCTGAATAATACAAATTCAACCGGTATACTTATGAGAAAGCTCCACTCATAATCAATAACCGTCCACTTATCCGCATCCACAATAACATTTGCAAAAATCATATCAATATTACTTGTATGCATAGCCATAGACGGTGAAGCATCCGCGGCTTTTCCGAATATCTTATAGTATTCATCCCCTGCCGCAAATTCTTCATTTGCCATTTTTCTTACATTATCAACATATTTTTTTACAAGTTCTTTGAAGCGGTCCGTGTTTTTTTTCTGTAATGCATTATCAAGAAGCTTTTCAAGCGTCTCTCCGTATAGGTATTCAAGCTTAAGTCCGTCTTGGGTAAAATCACTTTTGTTAATATCAAATACAGTCCCCTCCGACTGTTTTTTAAGCTCCTCATAGATTTTTGAAAGACCGGCTATATGCTTTTTTCCTCCGTCGGTCACGCCCTTCTTTAAAACCATACGTGTTTTGTTCTCTTCATATATATCCGTACGGATTTTATAGTCGGGATTTCGGTCATTTGAAAATTTGGAGTATATTATCTTTCTCATGCCTGCACCTCTTTTCCCGCCATTACAAGAAATGAATTGGAAAATATATCAAACATACCGTCCATAATCAGATTGTCAAAAACCTTGCTTTCATCAAATATAAGCATTCTGTCATTGTCAAAATTTCTGAAATTATTATTGAGGCTTCCCGGCGCAGGAAGATAATCATCCGAATATATCGTAAGCGGCAGCTTATAATCAGGATAAGGATAGTAAAAGCTTATATCGTTAAGTCCTGAATTGTTAAAAAGTCTGATAAGTCCGTTTTTTGAAAATGTTTTTACACTGTCAACTCCCACATATCCTTCAATACCCGTAAAATATGTGGAAAGATGATCCTCTCTGCAGCCTGCCCAATACTTAAGTCCGTATTTGTTTTCTATTGCAACTATTATTTTTCCTTCAGGCTTAAGATGTGCCTTTATTATATTTAAAAACTCCTCATAGGGCTCATCCGAATTGATATAGCTTGCAGCATATTCAAGAACACCTATTAAGGTTATATAATCATATTTTTTTTCAATATTTTTTTCTATGTCCTGAAAATTACCCACGGTTATATCGATATTGTCATATTCCTTATGTCTTTCGGCATTCACAAGACTTCTCTTTTTTGAAAGCTCTATACAGTCAACCTTACCCGCATGCCTGGAAAGGGTTCCGGTAATTGCTCCGCAGCCCGCACCTATCTCAAGCACGGAATCCTCCTTTGTAAAAGGAATCCAGTCAACGATATTACCCCTTATATCCGAAAGATGATAAAGTATCGGCCATGACTTTCTTTCTTCGATAATCCCGTTATATTCATTTTGACTGTGATTTTTTACTATATCCAAAAGCTCGTCCTCCGAACCGTCCTGATATAAGTCCTCACCGCTGTAATAATCATAGTGCAGGCAAACCTTACCCACATATTCCGTATTCTTATCCAAAGAAACATCCTCCTGCCTGTTTTGACTTGAAAATTTTACTCAAGTACGGAGACCTCTGAATTCATATCGTAAAATCCAACCGTATCCTTGTCCGATATAACATTTATATTGCAGACATCATATAGTCTGTGATAGACCACAAAATCATTGTCCTTATATCCTACCACTCCAAAGGAAAGAAGATAATTTCTTCCCTGCAGATTCATATTCTGAGTAAATTCCACAACCTTGGTTTCACCCTTCTTCACAAGCCCGAAATCCACCTTTTCATACATGGTATTGGTACCTGTTACATCCGTTCCCTGCAAATCCTTTATGGTAAATGCAAATATAGGCTGATCTATATCCTTATGAAAGCTTACCTTCATACGGATTTTAAACTCTGTATTCTTTTGTATATTGTTGGTTATTCTCTTTGCATCATCTATTATGGCAAAATCCACAATCTCAGCTTCCTTGTCTCCGTAATCAAGCACATTCGGATTTTGCATAAGTATATTTTTCCAGCCGCCCTTACTGTCATACTCAGTTTGTTGATTTTCATCTATCGTCGGCTGTTCTTCGCCCTCTTCTCTTCCTTCAGCTTCACTGACAAGTATCTGCTTATATAAGTCAACTATCTTTTTAGGCTCACCCGAATCAACCAGATGACCTTTATTTAAGAGAATTACCTTATCACAGTATTTTGCTATGCTTCCGAGGTCATGGCTTACCATAAGAATAGTCTTTCCATTTTTCTTAAATTCTTCAAACTTGTGGTAACACTTTGCCTGAAAGAATACATCACCCACCGAAAGAGCCTCATCGACTATAAGTATCTCAGGATCGATATTTATGGCTACCGCAAATGCAAGTCTTACAAACATACCGCTTGAATAGGTCTTTACAGGCTGGTTGATAAAATCACCTATGTCCGCAAATTCAAGTATCATAGGCACCTTGGTATCAACCTCTTCCCTTGTATAACCCATCATGGTTCCGTTCAGGTATATGTTTTCCATACCCGTATATTCCTGATTAAAGCCCGCACCGAGCTCAAGAAGTGCAGAAATCCTTCCGTCTACATCAACACTTCCCTCAGTTGCCGAAAGAACGCCGGTTATTATCTTCAGTATGGTCGATTTACCCGAGCCGTTTGTTCCGATAATGCCCACCGTCTGACCTTTTTTTACATCAAAGCTTACATTATGAAGTGCATAATGCTCCTTGTATCTTTTTTCCTTTGTGAGCCCCAGTGCCTCCTTAAAGCGGTCTGACGGCTTATCATAAAGCTTATATAATTTGCTTACGTCATTTACTTTTATTGCCGTTTCACTCATTTTATATCTCCGAAAATATCAGCATTTTCTCTAAAGTCTGCTATGAATAATTCTTCATTATCTCTTTGATCTTGGTTGCATCACCCCAGATTGCAGGCGAATCATAAGCCCTGTCAGGAAATGCCCCGTAGTTAAGCCTGTTATCAAAATTATGCTCCTTTATAAAGCTTTCAACCTTTTCACCGAGAGATACCGGTTCACCCGAGCAGCAGTTTATAATGCCTGTCACCTCAGTCTGTGTCGCTGTTGCCGCTATCTGGCTCGCAAGCTCGGTAACATGCATAAAATCATATTTATTTTTACCGGAGGTAAACGGAAATTCCTTCTTTCCCTCTTTAGCTGCTGCGGTAAGCTTTGAAAAAATCGAATTGTTTTTTAAATCATCACCGAGTATATAATAGCCTCTTATCCACTGACATACGGCACCGTTTTCCTTTGCCTTAAGAAGTGTAAGCTGTCTTAGTGTATTTTTCGCTATGGCATAAAGGGATATAGGATTACAAGGAGTATTTTCATCTATTGCTCCCTCATAGTAGCCCACCTCATGCATGGAGCCCATAACCACTATGTGCTTAAGCCCTCCCGCAAGCATATTTCTTATAAATTCATAATGCTTCGGTAAATCATCTATATGACTCTGATCGTTATGAACAAAGCCGTTTCGCCATGCAAGATGTATGCACACATCCGGCTTACCGTATCTTTCGTATATATCCTCCTCACCGCCAAATAAATTGACATCGGATCTTACGGCTCTTTCATCTACCCCATCATAATTTATATCAGAGGCTATAACCTCGTGCCCCTTTCTAAGAAGCTCCTTTACAACATATCTTCCGATATATCCGTTTGCACCCGTCACTAAAATCTTCATACATTTTCCCTTTCACTATAATTTATAATACATCCGCAAAATGTACCTTGAGCTTTTGGAACACCTTGTATCCAAACACATAAAGCAAAATTACCGTAGTCCAGAAAACAGCCGTCCAAACCGGTCTTTCCCAAAACCATGTCTTTACAAGGAGCGAATCCCTGAATCCGCTTACCACATAATATACAGGATTAAATTTCATTATGTTATCCAGTCTCGGCATCAGATCCTTTATATTCCACATAATCGGTGTAGCCCATATTCCCACCTGAAGAATTATGGCTATTATCTGATTTAAATCCCTGAAAAATATAACAGCGGCACTTGTAAAGTACGAAATTCCCAACACGAAAGCATACATACAGATTATGTAGTAAATAAGCTGAATCGTATAAAGGTCAGGATAATAACCGTAAAAGCACTGAAACAGCACTATAAATGCCACAAAAAACAAATGAATAAATATAGCCGATGTAACCTTGACAATAGGAAGTATGTCTATCTTAAATACAACCTTTTTTACAAGGTAGCTGTATTCCATGAGCGCATTTGTACCCGATCCCAGTGCCTCCGAAAAGAAAAACCACGGAACAAGTCCAGCCATAAGCCATAATATAAATGGATAGCTCATGGTTCTTCCCGAACGAAGTCCTATATCAAGTGCAAACCAATATACAAGCACCATAATGACAGGTTGGATAAACGCCCATATTATTCCGAAATACGAGCCTGCATATCTTGTCTTAAAATCATTTTTTGCAAGACTGAGTATAAGCCCTCTGTCATGTACAACATTATCGGCTATGCCGAATATTACCTCTTTATTAAAAACCAGAATCAGAACCGATATATCTGTCAGCACACACAATATTATCTTTTCCCTTGTCTCCATTCCCGAAAAGCCAAGCGCAATGATTGCATTTGTCAAAACAGCAAATATAAGAAGGGCTGCGATAAGCATTTTCTTTTTCTTAGTCACCGGTAAATCTCCTACTTCCTGTAATCTTTAATTCCACTCCACTTATGATCCTTATCGGATATAATAAGATCTTCTCTTGTCATTCCCTCCGGCATAGGCCACTCAACACCTATCTCGGGATCCGACCATAAAAGTCCACCCTCATCATTCGGATGATAGAAGTCTGTACACTTATAACAAAACTCTGCGCTGTCCGATAAAACTATAAAACCGTGCGCAAAATTTTTCGGTATGAAAAACTGCTTTTTATTCTCCGCCGAGAGTCTTACGCCATACCATTTTCCAAAGGTTTTTGAACCCTCTCTCAGATCAACCGCCACATCAAAGACCTCTCCGCTTACTACTCTTACAAGCTTATCCTGAGGATAATTTATCTGAAAATGAAGTCCTCTCAAAACACCCTTTTTAGAACTTGACTGATTATCCTGAACAAATTCCATATCTATGCCTGCTGCTTTGAAGTCATTGAAGTTATAGGTTTCCATAAAATATCCTCTTTCATCCCCGAAAACAGATGGGGATATAACCTTAAGTCCCTCGATATCGCAGGTTTCTACCGTTATTTTACCGAATTTTTCAACTGCCATTTTATTCCTCCTTAAAATGCAATTTAATGTTATTATCAACCCTATGCTTTATAAATGCACATAATTAATTAGATTATAGCCTAAAATGCGCTATTTTACAACTTATATTTGAAAAATATTACAAAATTGTTACATATTCTTCCGGCAATGAGTATATAAAGCAAAAGACCATATCCTTTTCGTAGGATATAGTCTTTTATTTTATCTGTTATTTTTAATTATTATACGATATTCTGGAATCCGAAGCATTCTTCGCCTATCATATTACCGTTCTCATCATATACTCTGAAAAGTGTCCAGTAATACCCGTACTGTGGCTGCCATACGGTCCAGAGTGCATTTCCTTCTCCTACGCCGCAAGGAGTTGTTGTATATATCCACGCCGGAAGATTCTGCGCATACAGTGTACAATCAAGTATAAGCATCTCGTACGTATAACACTGATTAGGATTCTCATAGCTTTCTATACCGATAAGATATCCTCCGCCCTCTCCGTCATACGGCATCTGACATATACCTTTTATGGCGTTTTGATGATAGAAGTTAGCATAGTGCTCACCAACAAGCTCTCCCGATTCATCACCTGCATTCCTTATGTAAAGGCTCGCCTTATAGGCTCCTGTTTTCGGAAGATAAAATGTATATGTTGCAAAATCGCTGCTCCAATCGGTTTCAAACTCATAAGGACCTTTTATAGTCCATTTGTATTCCACATTGGACGCATCAATATTTTCATCAGAGGCAGAAAGTACTACCTTACTGTGTGAATTTTCATCTACCTTAACTCCACCGTCCGAGCTGTTTGAAAGCGCAAACGGTCTTACGATTCCTCTAACCGAACCTATGTATTTTATCTGCTGAACCTTAACGCTGCTGCCGGGTACGGTCTGATGAACCATTTCCGTACTGTTTTTTATAATTCCGACATGTGATATAACTCCGTGTGCACTGCTCGCCGTAAATATAATATCTCCCGGAAGAGC
>CALGGL010000061.1 GCA_937915975.1 uncultured Lachnospiraceae bacterium
CCATATACAATGTACATCATAAAAACGGAGATATAAGGCGTGTCAATGTCAACATCGCCGCAACCACCGTTGAAAACTACAAGAAGCTTGCGGACGCAGGCATAGGTACTTACATACTGTTTCAGGAAACCTATAACAAAAAGGGCTATGAAGAGCTTCATCCTTACGGACCGAAGCACGATTATGCATACCATACTGAAGCCATGGACAGAGCCATGGAGGGTGGCATAGACGATGTTGGTTTGGGAGTATTATTTGGTCTTGAAGGCTACAAATATGAATTTGCAGGTCTTTTGATGCACGCTGAGCATCTTGAAGCAGTTCACGGAGTAGGCCCTCATACAATAAGTGTTCCGAGAGTAAAGCATGCAGACGACATAGATCCCGATGCTTTTGACAACTCCATATCAGATGAGACATTTACCAAAATAGCGGCTTGTATAAGAATTGCCGTTCCATATACAGGTATGATTATCTCAACCAGAGAAAACGAAGAGGTTAGAAAGAGAATGCTTCGTGTAGGTATCTCACAGATAAGCGGAGGCTCACGTACCTCAGTCGGCGGTTATACTGAGGAAGAAAGACCACACGACACTGAACAGTTCGATGTATCAGACCAGAGAACCTTAGACGAGGTAATCAAATGGCTTATGGAAAGCGGACATATCCCAAGCTTTTGCACAGCCTGCTATCGTGCCGGTCGAACCGGTGACAGATTCATGGAGCTTTGCAAGGCAGGACAGATTCAAAACTGCTGCCATCCAAATGCACTTATGACCCTTAAGGAATACCTTGTGGATTATGCAAGTGATGAAACAAGAAAAATGGGTGAAGCCATGATAGAACACGAGCTCCTTAATATACCAAAGGAAAATGTAAGAGAATCCTGTAAAAAATATCTTAACCGAATAGAAGAAGGCGAAAGAGATTTTAGGTTCTGATTATATGATTAAGAGGCTGCCTTATATTTAGGTACACGCTCAGCTCGCTGTCGCTCACGCCGAGCTTTGCACCTAAATATAAGGCAGCCTCTTTTATAACAAGATATTTGTCATCTCTAAATACAATTAAGTCTAACCATAAAACTTTTTACGACTTTCTTAATCTGTATCCCATACCCCAGACTGTTTCTATGTAATCAAAGTCATCATATTTTTTCAGCTTACTTCTAAGATTACTCATATGTACCTTAAGGGTGGTATCCTCAACAAAATATTCCTCATTCCATACACTTTCATATATATTTGCTTTGGAAAAAAGCTTGGTCGGATTTTCTAAAAAGAGCTCCAAAATCTCAAATTCCTTTGCCGTAAGCTCAAGCTCATTTTCTGATATATATACCCTTTTTGCATTAATATCCATAATTATATTTTTATATGTAAGCTTCCTTTCGCTTTGATTTCCGCTTATATCATCAACATCCTTACCCGACTTACTCAAAGCATCATCCACATTTCTTATACTTCTTCTAAGCACCGCTTCTATACGCACAATCAGCTCGTCCAAATCAAATGGCTTTGTCATATAGTCATCTGCCCCAAGTCTTATCATATCAATCTTAGTATGAACCGAATCCTTAGCCGAAAGCATAATAACAGGAAGATTAGAATGTGTCCTTAATTCGCTCAACACATTATCACCACTTTTAAACGGAAGCATGATATCAAGTATCGCCAAATCAAATTCTTCTGCCCTCTCCTTGAGGAGTTTTGAAGCTTTCATACCATCAAAAACACTTTCGGTAGTATATGAATTTTCTTCCAGATATAGCTTTATTAAGTTATTAATTTCCTTATCATCTTCAATAATTAGAATTTTACTCATATGATAACCTTTCGACTTTTACTGTTTTTACTTTCTTTTACTGTCGTTTACTGTTCTTTACTGTTTTTTACTGTTTTTACTTTCTTTTACTGTTCTTTACTGTTTTCTTTTTTATATCCAATAATCCTTGATATAGTCAGAAAAATATGGAAGGGCCAAACCCAAATATCCCTGTCTGGCGCTTATAATTCCACGTCTTATAAGCCTATCTCTATATACAGAATAATTCTTTGGCTTTGACATGCGATTTATAACTTCTTCTCGTTTATACTCATCTTTCCCAATCAAAAGGCACACCAATTCTCTGTCACCCTCTGACATTTCTTCCCATATTTTCTCATATGCATACGCATATAATTCAGATTTAAGTTCATCCTCTGCATCTTTTGGATTATCATATCTGTTTTTAAAAGAAAGAACACCCAACTCTTGAAATGCATAAGCATAACCTTTAGTCATTTCTGCCATTTCTTTTGCAACCAAACTGTCAATACCAAGCTTTCTTCTATACATTTCCGTCATCCTTATATAACTTAAAGGTTTAGTCATTATAGTAGTAGCTCTTCTGAAAAAAGTAAGGTTACTAACATTATATAATTGCTCGATATTTTCATACAAACCTGTACAAACCATATATACAGGATATCTTTCAATCATCCACTTTCCAAATTCTGATGCAAAAATCATCATTTCCGTGGTCTTTGATACATCATCAATTCCAATTAATATTTTTTTCCCAAGCTTTGATGCCTTTTTTAATATTTCTCCAATCTCAATACCTATATCAAAAAATTTATCCTGTCCTGATGATGAAACCCCGATTCCTCCACCGGTCCCCATTATACTGGCTGAAACATTAACGCTTTTATTGTCCTTTTTTTCTTTAACAATATCAGCTTTTCTCAAATAGGCCGCAAATTGTTGCAACATATCCCTTGCCGGAGACAAGCTGCACACCAGCCACCCTTTTTTTTCAAATGTTTCGGTTCTCATCTCATCTTCTATCTTTGCCAAAAGAACTGTTTTTCCAGAGCCCCTGACACCGGTAATTTTATATACCGATTCCGATGGATTATCATACATAAAATTACCAATTATTTCATCAAGCTGTTCTGTGGAAATATATGAATTATCCGGAATCTTGCTAAATGTCGTTGTAAATGGATTCTGCATTATATCACCTCTCCCGTTTTACACTTTTATATATTTTTATACTTTTTTTTAAATATAATCTTTTATTATTAATTATATTCAATATTATTATAAAAATATATTAAATAAATTATTAATATAT
>CALGGL010000062.1 GCA_937915975.1 uncultured Lachnospiraceae bacterium
GAAAAGGCGGTAAAGGAATTTGATGAAAGGGAGAAGGCTTTAAATGAAGAGCTTGCCTTATATGCAGGCATGGAGGTGCCGGTTGCTTCGGAAACAGATGCACTGGAGGATTATCTTTATAAGGATGAGGAGATAAATAGTGAGCTTGCCGTGCTTTCAACCGAAAGAGCCATAGAGGCATCCGCATATGAGAGTAATAAAAAACTGCTTAATGATGAATACGTTGCTCTTAATAATATGAATAACGGAAGCGGAGGAAACATTTGCTGTGCCCCCAGTGAGGGAAAGATAGGATATATAAATGTATCAAAATCGGATATCGTAAATAAAGGTGATTTTATCTGCTCCGTAGTAAGACCTACGGGAGATATTTATAAGGTAATGATAAGCAGCTCCGTTATGTCTAATCAGGATGGAGTATCAGCAGCCTTGGGCAGCAGGGTGAGTCTTTATATCGACGGAAAAAAATATGAAACTACATGTGCGGGAAAAAACGGATACAACGGAAGATATTATATTTTTACCGGAGGTGATAAGCAGTATGCAGCTTATATGACACCTTATAAAAGCGGTACAAATGAACAATTTTTTATAAGGCTGGATGATGATACTGCCGCGGAAATTGCAGGTAACGCTTCAGAGGATAAAAATGTAACAGCCGAGTTTGATAAGCTTAGCTTAGACGGTGTGATTGCGATACCGGCCAAAGCCATATATCAGGAGACGGATAAGCTTTCGGGTGGAAAGGCTTATTATGTATGGATGCTTGAAAATGACATGATAGTCAAAGAATATGTAGAGACTCTTAACGGTACGGAGGCAGATGGTAAAAAGCCTGTTATATACGGAGTGGATGAGGGAGATATATTGCTGGTAGAGTAAGAGAGGATAAGAGAATATATGCTTGGTTTTATACTTTTGAAGATGAAAAATAAATATAAGCTTTATACCTGTCTTTTTCTTGGAATGGTTTTTATGCTTGCAACTTTTTCGCTTATTTCCTTTTACGGTAACGGCGCCATGGAAAAGCTGATTAATGACGGCTTTTATGAAAGTTACGAGGAAAACGGCGATTTTCCTGCGGTTTTATCAAGAAACGATATAGTTAAAAGAAACAGGCTTGAAGCTGTTAAGGGAACTGTAAAAAGCTATGAGAATTCATGGAATAAATATCTTAAATGTCCGGTGCTTGCCACGGAATATATCTATACCCTTAAGGGATGTCCTGTTGAGCTATCTTATAAGGGAAAGGGAGGATATCTTGATATTGCTTATATCGAAGGAGGAGTATTTAATGCGGTAGACGGACTAAAGCCTGATGAATTGGGAACGCTTTCGGATGACTTTTATGAATATAATTCTTCGGGAGAAAAAGGGGTCTATCCTTGTGTTATAAGCAGAAAGCTTATGGATTTTTATAATCTCGTGGTGGGTGAAAGGATAACCTTTACCAATATCAAGGATGAGGCGGGAAATATTCTTACGTTTGAGATAGCCGGTATTGTGGAGGAGGAAGGCTTTGATGATTATACATGGTATAAGAGCCTTACGGATATTTCGCTTACAATATATACGGATGAGGTTTCCTTTGACGAGATAGCGGAGGGCTTTAACTTTAATGCCATCGTCTGTGAAAACTATGAGCTTATAGACTACAGATATATCAATCCGCAAAATGCTGAAACGATTCTTGATTATATTAAACAGTTTCATGAAAGAGATGAGAAGCTTGATGAAAATATATCCGTAGTTTTAAAAAACTATATGGTTTCAAGAAGAACTGTTAAAACCATACTCTATGTGATTATCATACCGCTTTTGATACTGATGATTATATTTATATCGATGATTTCCGTAAGGATAGTTGATTCCGAAAGAACGGAAATTGCAGCCTTAAGAAGCAGAGGACTTTCATCGGCAAAAATACTTAAAATGTATGTATTTCAGGTGATATTTCATTCTTTGTTTGCTTATATTTTCGGAATTTTACTTGGTTACGGACTTTTCAAAATTGCGGGAAGGGTAGACGGCTTTTTAAGTATCTCGGGAAGTATAAAGGTATACGATTCATTTACCTGTGATGTGTTTATCTATGCCTTGGTTGGTGCTTGTTTTTCCGGGATATTGCAGCTTATTCCTGTAATATTTACATACAAGGATACGGTACTTGACATAAAGCATAAAAAGCTGGCAAAGCTTAAGAAACCGGGTTGGGAGAGAGGCTTTGCGGATATTATTTTGCTGCTTGTATCTTCATATATGATATATGATTTTAATAAGCAGCTTGAAGCCATGAGGCTTGATACCCTTTCAGGTAAGGGACTTGATCCTATGATTTTTGTATCATCGACGATTTTTATGGTTGCTGTCGGTTTACTGTTCTTAAGAGTACTCGGTTACACCTTAAGGTTAATTTTCAAATTGTTTAATAAGAGATTAAAGACATCCGATTATGCTGCATTTTTACAGGTGATAAGGAACAGGAAAAAGAGCGATGTTATATCAATATTTATGGTAATAACCATAGCTTCAAGTATATTTAATGCGACGGTTGCACGAACGGTCAATGAGAATCTTAATGAAAGAATCAGATATAATGTGGGAACAAATCTTGTTTATAAGGAAAAATGGAAGGTTAAGCTTGCCGGAATGGTTCCACCGTTAAAATGGAGATATGATGAACCGGAATATGATATTTACAATAATCTGGTTAAGGAGGGCTATGCAAAGGGCGTTACAAAGGTTATCAGGGATGATAAGGCGACTGCACAGTTTAACAATAAAAAGCTTGAGGATGTTACCCTGCTTGGGATAAATACCAAGGAATTCGGTGAGACAGCATTTTTAAAGGACGGACTTACGGATATCCATTGGTTTAATTACTTAAATAATCTGGCAGTGAAAACTAACGGAGTGATAATATCGAAGAATCTTGCCGAGTATTATTCCGTTAAGGAGGGTGACACCATAGGATGCTTACGGTATCCGCCGCCGGAGGCATTGGATAAGGAGGGTTTTACATCGGCTTATTATGAGGTAGTAGGGATAGTGGATGCTTTTCCGGGCTATAAGCAGTATGAAAGCTATGCGGATGAGGATGGCAACATGGTTGAGAAGGAAAGCTACCTTATGGTTATTAATTATGCAAATGCAGTTAGTGTATATGGGATTACTCCATATGAGCTTTGGATAAGTACGGATAATGCGGATAGGACAAGAAGCTATCTGGATGAAAGGCTTGCGGAACAAAACAGAGATAGAGAGTATTATATAAATCTCGATGAGGAGATAGTCTCTATGAACAGCTCGGCGGTTATACAGATAACCAACGGACTTTTTACGATTAATTTTTTGCTGTCGATTTTGCTGTCGGTAATTGGATTTTTGATATTTCAGATTACGGAGCTTCGCGACAGGCAGAGCCTTTTTGGAGTTTACAGGGCTATGGGCATTTCCATGAGGGAGATTAACCGTATGCTTTTTATAGAGGTTTTCGGCGTGCTTTTTTCCGGAATACTCGCAGGAGCATTTTCGGGATTTATTACAACGATATTTTACATAAGAATTTTTTCAACCGTTTATCTGCCGCAAAGACACAATGTTCCTGTCGGTATCTATACGGATGTGTGGGATTTTATGAGACTTGGAATTATCCTGATAATTACCTTTGCGGTATGCTTTGCGATTATAAGGCGAATAGTGAAAAAGCTTAAGATCACAGAGGTAATTAAGCTCGGAGAGGATTAGGGTTTTTGATATGGATGATAAGGATGTTATTTTAAAGCTTAATAATGTATCCAAAAGCTTTTTACTTCGAAGCGGTGAAAGGCTTGAGGTCATAGATGATATGAGTCTTTCGTTTCCCTTGGGACAGCTTGTGATTATCAAGGGTAGATCCGGTTCGGGCAAGACTACACTTCTTAACATAATGGGAGCACTTGATAATGATTACAGCGGAGAGGTTATATTTGACGGACGTAATTTAAATACGCTTAAGGAAGAGGAAAGGGAACAGATTAGAAGGTGCGAGATGGGCTTTGTATTTCAGTCTGTTGCACTTATACCTATCATGACGGCGTATGAAAATGTTGACTTTGCACTTAGAACTGTCGGTATGACCGATGACAGAGAGGACAGGATAAAGGAAGCATTGGAGTTAGTAGGACTTTCAGAGAGAGCTACACATTATCCTTTTCAGCTATCGGGTGGAGAGCAGCAAAGGGTGGCGATAGCCAGAGCAATAGCTAAAAAGCCAAAGATTATTTTTGCAGACGAGCCAACCGGAGCACTTGATACCATGACGGGGCTGGTTGTTGTTAAGCTTTTTAAGGAGCTTGCTTACCGCTACGGAATAACGGTTGTTATGACAACACATGACGAGGGGCTTATGGATATGGCGGATATTCTTATCAATCTTGAAGAGATAAACAGGAGAGGTACATATGAATGATGAAGTAGAAAATATAATAGAGTGCGATAATCTCGTCAGGATTTATAAAACAGATGAAACCGAGGTAATGGCTCTTCAGGGGCTTGACCTTAGTGTGAAAAAGGGCGAGCTCATGGCGATAATCGGTAAATCCGGAAGCGGAAAGTCAACCCTGCTTAATATAATCGGCGGTTTAGAGCGACCTACTGTCGGTAAGGTTTTGTTTAATGGAAGAGACATAAGTACATTTTCGGAAAAGGAGATAATAGAGTACAGGAAAAAGAGTATAGGTTTTGTCTGGCAAAAAAGCATACTTAATCTTATGCCTTATCTTAATGTGATTCAAAACCTTGTGACTTATGCAAGGTTTAATGGGATGAGTAAGAAAAAAGCTTATGAAAAGGCACTTACTTTGCTTGAGAGAGTCGGAATAGCTGAAAGGAAGGAAAGCTTTCCGCTTGAGCTATCGGGCGGAGAACAGCAAAGGGCGGCGATAGCCATGAGCCTTATGAGTGATCCGGAGATACTTTTGGCAGACGAGCCAACCGGAAATCTTGATGCAAATAACGCATGGGAAATCATGAAATTGCTTGATGAAATCAACAAAGGTGGTACCACTGTTTTGGTCGTAACGCACAACCTTGAAATCGTAAAAGCAATGAAAAAGCGCGTGCTGACCTTGAAAAAGGGCGTGCTGATCAGTGACGAACCGGCAGGAGAATAAAGAAATATGTATATATTAGGACAGGGGATCAAAAATATTTGGAGAAATAAGTTGTTTTCGCTTGCGTCCATCGCGACGATGTCGGCGTGCATTTTTCTGTTTGGACTGATTTTCTCCTTGGTATTAAATTTTCAGGAAATGGTGCATGAGGCAGAATCCGGGGTGACAATCACTGTCTTCTTTGATGAGGACATCACTGAAGAGGAGATTAAGGCCTTGGGGGAGACCATCAGCCAACGTGCAGAGGTCGAAAAGATTGAGTATATTTCCGCAGAAGAGGCATTGGAGCAGTACATTGAAGAATATATGAACGGTTCGGAAGAAGCGGCGGCTGGATTGGCTGAGGACAATCCGCTTGCAGATTCTGCAAACTTCGAAATCTATCTGAATGATATTGCCATGCAGTCAACACTGGCTTCGTATATCGAAGGGTTAGATGGCGTGCGCCAAGTGAATCAATCGGTGGTTGCGGCAAATATTTTGTCGGATTTTAATAAATTGGTCGGCTATGTATCTGCGGTGATTATCATTATTTTGATTGGCGTTGCAGTCTTCCTGATTAACAATACCGTTGCAATCGGCATTACGGTGCGTAGGGAAGAAATTGCCATCATGAAATTGATTGGCGCCACGGACATTTTTATTCGTGGCCCCTTTATGATTGAGGGTATGCTGATTGGATTGATCGGTTCCGTGATTCCGTTGACTATTCTTTACTTCCTTTATGTAAAGATCGTGGCATACATTGGAAACACCTTCCAGTTTCTTGCGGACATTTTATCCTTTCTTTCGGTCGGGCGTGTGTTTGTTGTGCTTGTTCCGGTTGGATTATTGTTGGGTGTCGGCATCGGATTTATTGGAAGTGTATTGACGATGCGTAAGCATTTGGATGTATAAAATTTAGGAGAAATAAAAATGGAAGACAAGCGTGAGGGACTTCCTGAGGAGCACGAAAACCTCCAATCGGAAGCAATCGAACAAAAAAAGAAACCGGGCTATGGACGTGGTGTATTACACGGCATACTGTATGGTGTTTTTACCACGCTGATTGTGATTTTTATAGCGTGTGGCATTCGCTATTTTGTTATAAAAAATACCGCGGTTGATCAAACGGAGACGGCATCAGATCCGACTGAGGCGTCCTCGGATGCATCCGGCGACTGGGTGAGTGAGACGTCTGTGACAGAAGTGCTGGATGATGCGACGCTCGAAAAGATGAACTACCTGATTTCCTTGATTAATACCTATTATTACGATGGTATGGATGTAAGTGAAATGCAGGAAAGTCTGATCAGTGGATTAATTGAAGGGATTGGAGACAAATATACCGAGTACTATACCGCAGAAGAATATACGCAATTGATGGAAAGTACAACCGGTTCCTATGCAGGCATTGGTGCAACATTATATAAAGAAAGCGACGATGCGACATCGGTGACAATTGGTTATGTTTATAAAGATTCACCGGCAGAAAATGCTGGCGTGGAAGCAGGCGACCAGATTGTTGCGGTGGACGGAGAGGCGGTGACGTCCGATGAAGATGCTTCCGACATTGCGACAGCGGTGCGTGGGGATATTGGCACGACCGTGACCTTGACCATCCTGCGCGACGGAGAGACCTTTGATGTCGAAATCGAACGTGCCGAGGTTGAGATAGAAACCGTCGAGGCAGAAATGATGGATGATGGCGTAGGATATCTTCGCATTACGCAGTTTGCAACCAATACGACCGAACAGTTTGAAGAGGCGCTTGTCGAGTTGCAGGAAGAAGGGATGACTTCTTTGGTTATCGATTTGCGAGACAATGGCGGTGGTGTAGTACAGACTTGTGCGGATATATTAGATGACCTACTGCCGGAAGGTGTTGTCGTTTACACCGAAGACAAAAACGGCAATCGTGTCGATTATACCTCTGACGAAGAGACACAGTTGGACATTCCAATGGTTGTTTTAATCAATGGAAACAGTGCCAGCGCATCCGAGATTTTCGCGGCGGCCATTGCGGATTATG
>CALGGL010000063.1 GCA_937915975.1 uncultured Lachnospiraceae bacterium
TTTTTGGAAAAAATTAATTGATGCAAAATTAGACATAGAAAATTTAAATAGTGATGGATTTAATAAAAAAGGTGTTATTGCACAATTATTTAGTATTTTTAAAGATAATAATTATTATTGTATTAAAGAGAGGAAAAGATTACATTGTAATAAATGTATTAAAGATTATATAATTAAAGATTATAAGGAGGAAAATGTATGAATTGTACAGCGTGTGGCGCAATGATACCTGACGGTTCAGCTATGTGTCCTAACTGCGGAGCTAATTTAATTCAATATCAGCAGCCAATGGGACAACAGCCGATGGGAGGATATCAACAGACAGGTTACGGTCAGCCGATGGGACAGCAGCCTATGGGAGGATATCAGCAGACAGGCTATGGTCAGCCAATGGGACAGCAGCCTATGGGAGGATATCAGCAGACAGGTTACGGTCAGCCAATGGGCTATGGCCAGTCGGTGGGTGGCTTTGGTGGCGCACCTATGAATGCAAACGGTATAGTCGGACTTATTAAGAGTGATCCTCTCAGAATTGCAGGAATTGTCGGAGGCTTGCTGATTTTCTTAAATCCATTCTTCCCATGGTTAAAAGCAACTATGTGGGGTGCTTCGGAAAGTGATTTCTTATTCCAAATGGGTGCTATGAATGTAATATGCGGACTTATCCTTATGATTTTAGGTGCGGGAATCGTTATTTGGAATATTGCGGAAGCAATCCCTGCTTTGAATAACTTTAAGCAGAAGTTCTCAATGAATGGTCTTATGGGTATTATTCTTGCGGGAACAGCATTTGTGTTTATAATTCTTTTGCTTTTATTATCCTTTGCATGGGGTAAGGAAGAAGGAACAAGCCTTAAGGATATTAAGGATTTGGCAGAAGCATGGGGTGGTAAGGTTTCCCATGGTGTCGGTCCTGTATTCGGTATTATCGGTTCTTTACTCGCAGCTACACCTGCGGTATTTGACAAAATTAAAAAGTAATATAGTCACGTAGCTATATAATAGAGGTGGAATAGAAGTTAATTCTATTCCATTTCTTTTATTTTCTATTACATTTGCCTGAGTAGTGGATTCGTGGTATAATAGCAAAAGACAAAGTAACAGGGAAATGTCATAGTTTTTGACGGTTTTAGGGAGGAAATATATGGTTTGTAAGGAGTGCGGCAAAGAGATAACGGATGAAACACTTGGGTATTGTCCTGAGTGCCTTGCACCTTTGGATGAACCTGTTGTCATAAGTATGACAAAGGATGACATAAAAAAGGCAAATAAGGATTTGGAAAAGAAAGAAAGGGAATTGCAGAAAAAGGCAGAGGCAGTATCTAAAACCAAAGCCGGGGAAAAGGCTGTTAAGAAAAAAGAGAAAGCTGATTTGGATGCAGAGTATGAGGGCCCGTTTATAAATCTTATTGGATTTGTCAAATCTCTGGGATCGGATTTTAATAATCTTCTTATTTTTATTGGTGCGGTTTTGCTGTATATTTCACCTTTTATGCCATGGATATGGGAAACGCTTCATAAGGTCCACAGAAAAGGTAATTTATTTGATATAGCCGGAAAGACGGCAGATATGTCATTAAAGGCACCTGTTATAGGAGTTATGGGAGTGTTGATTCTTGTTTCGGGATTTATGATGCTTCTTGTATCAGCCAGAGAGTATATTAAGCCTCTTTGGAAAATAAGAAATAACTTTATTGTGAAAATGGTTCCTGCTTTATTATCCGTAATAGCTGTTGTTTTGGTATTTATGGACAAGAATTATAAAAATGGTTTGGCCGGAATGAAAGAATTAAAGGATGTTGCAAATTCATTGGGACAGTCAAGTGTATATTCTTACGGAAGAGGTCTCGGACCTATATTATGTATTGCGGGTATAGCAATTTATGTAATTGCCGTACTTTTGGATTATCTAAAGAATAAGAGTGAATAAAAAATATTGTATAAATAATAAAATCCCTGTGCAGATATTATCCGGACAGGGATTTTATTATTAATTAAATAAGTGTAATTAATTACTTTTTCTTAAATGTTAATGTTATCTCGTCAAACATATTAAGCATCTCTAAGGTTGACTGCTCATCAGCCGACAAATCCGATGATGATAGATACTTAGTAAACTCTGAGAAAGGAATAGATATAGTCTTTGCATCCTTATCATATGTTCCTTTGATTGTAACTTCAGAATCACTTAATTCAACAGAATTACCGCTGAATTTAATTTTACCTGAACCCTTTTGACCGTCTGAAACGAGTGTAACCTTGTTAAACATTCCTACGGTTATCTGCATCTCGCTGCCGGTTATACCAAGATCTGAGCTTGAAAGAGTCATAGTCTCTCCCATATAGGTGATAGTCATAGAGTCAATCTCGTATGTTCCCATATACTTTGCGTTTATAGCAAAATATATTCCGAGAGCTGCAATAACAAGTACAGCTATAACGATACCTATAATTGCTCCGCTTGAACTCTTCTTTGCAGGCGCTGATGCTATCGGCTGATTATTTGATGCTCCGTTAAATATTACATCATTTGGATTAAATGATGGAGCAGCATTTTGCTGGTCTGCAGGAATTACAGAACCACAGTTAGAACAAAAATCAGTTCCGTCAGGAAGCTGTGAACCACAACTTGGACAAATCATAGATAAATCCTCTCTTTCTTTAATCTTATTGTTTGTTGTTCCCTATATGTTTTATTAAAAACATATATCTTTTTTATATTAACATATTAATATATCTTTAAGCAAGCATTAAGTAAAAAAAGCAAAATTAGCACGAAGAATGTTTGCTATGAAAGCTATGCCTGTGTAGTAGCTTTTGTTTTAATTTCCTCGGTTACACGATTGATAAAATCCTCCTGGCTCATAGTACCGAGGTCGCCGTTTTCACCACGTTTTCTTACTGATACAGTACCGGCATCGGCTTCGTTTGCACCTATGATAAGCATGTAAGGAAGCTTTTCAAGTCTTGCCTCACGAATCTTGTAGCCTATCTTTTCAGCTCTTGTATCTACAGTAACCTTAATGTCTGCAGCACGGAGCTTCTTTCTTAATTCCTCGGCATAGTCGTGGAACTTTTCTGAAATAGGAAGTATACGTACCTGTTCAGGCATAAGCCATGTAGGAAGGTTACCGGCATATTTTTCTATAAGCCATGCAAGGGTTCTTTCATAGCAGCCCATAGAGGTTCTGTGGATGATATATGGACGTTTCTTTTCACCGTTTGCATCTATATAATACATATCGTATCTTTCAGCAAGGAACATATCAAGCTGGATAGTAATCATGGTATCCTCTTTGCCATATACATTTTTAGCCTGGATATCAAGCTTTGGTCCGTAGAAGGCAGCTTCACCTGCAACCTCAGTATAATCAAGACCGATATCGTCAAGGATTTCTCTCATGGCACCCTCAACCTTATCCCAGTCCTCAGCAGTTCCGAGATATTTGTCGCTGTTTTCAGGATCCCATTTGGACATACGATAGGTAACATCCTCTTCAAGTCCGAGAGTAGTAAGGCAATACTTGGCGAGTCTTACACAATCCTTAAATTCATCTGCTATCTGCTCTGGAGTACATACAAGATGTCCCTCTGATATAGTGAACTGACGAACTCTGGTAAGACCGTGCATCTCGCCGGAATCCTCATTTCTAAATAAGGTTGAAGTCTCACCCATTCTGTATGGAAGGTCTCTGTAGCTGTGCTGGGTTGCCTTATATACAAAGTACTGGAATGGACAGGTCATAGGACGAAGTGCCATAACCTCTCTGCCATCCTTATCAGCGTAAACCTTATCCTGTGCATTTTTCATGGCAACTGCAGGATCATTGTAAAGAGTCTGATCCACCTTGGCATCTGCATCGCTCATAAGATCATCGTTTAATACAAACATTCCGTCCTTGTAGTGGAACCAGTGATCGGAAAGCTTGTAGAGATTTGACTTTGCCATAAATGGAGTTCTGGTTCTTACATAACCCCACTCATAATCCTCCAAATCCTCTATCCAACGCTGAAGGGTCTGGATAATCTTAGTACCCTTTGGCATAAAGAGCGGAAGTCCCTGACCGATTACATCAACGGTTGTGAAAAGCTGCATCTCACGGCCTAATTTGTTGTGGTCACGGAGCTTTATATTTTCAAGGAACTCAAGTCTTTCCTCAAGGTCAGCCTTCTTGGTAAATGCAGTACCGTATATTCTTGTTAGCATCTTCTTGTTGGAATCACCTCTCCAGTAAGCACCTGAAGATGAGGTCAGCTTGAAGAACTTAACAGCCTTGGTATTCATGATGTGAGGTCCTGCACAAAGGTCGGTAAAATCACCCTGAGTGTAGAAGCTTATAACCGCGTCTTCAGGTAAATCATTTATAAGCTCAACCTTATAAGGCTCCTTTCTTTCTTCCATAAGCTTTATAGCTTCTGCACGAGGAAGAGTAAAGGAAGTTATGTCATCACCTTCTTTAACAATCTTTTTCATCTCGGCTTCAATTTTATCAAGGTCCTCTCTTGTAAGAGAAGGCATATCAAAATCATAATAAAATCCGTTATCGATAGCAGGTCCGATAGTACATTTTGCATCCGGATAAAGATGCTTTACAGCCTGTGCAAGTACGTGGCTTGCTGTGTGCCAGAAGACCTTCTTTCCCTCTTCATCATTAAATGTAAGGATGTTAAGGTTAGCATCCTTGTCAATAACAGTTCTTAAATCACAGACCTTTCCGTCGATTTCAGCTGCACATGCAACTCTTGCAAGTCCTTCACTGATATCCTTTGCGATATCTATAGCTGACATAGCAGATGAATATTCCTTTGAAGAACCATCCTTTAAAGTAATTACCATAATACATACTTCCTTTCTGATATAATAAATTTTTGTGCATGCACGGGTTTTTCTGCTTGACAGGCTTATCGCAAAAAAAGTCCCCGGTGCATTGCTGCACCAGGGACGATAAATCGCGGTTCCACCCTGATTCTGTCGATAGGGGCTTTCTGCTTAAAACCTTATGTTTTAGCAGATGGCTGCTTCGACAGCACTTAATTTGGATTGTAACGTAATCAACGGCTTGCTTTTATTCCCAAGCGGCTCCGAGGTAGTTTTCGGATAAGCGTTTTATGAATTCTCTCTCAGCGGGTAGTGGAATTCTCTCTGTATAGCGTCCTTATCTTACTCGTCTCATCATAGCTTTTAATTATTTATTTAAACTGATTTTAGTAAGCCTTTGCAAAAAAGTCAAGTGGAAAATAATCCATTTAACAAAAACTTGTTGTTGGATTGACTTTTATAAGATGTTATAATATGTTTTATAAAGAAAATCATACATATGAAATACAGTAAGGTTATTAAAGGGGGAAAAGATATGAATTGTCCGAATTGCGGAGTGCCGCTTAACGACGGAACAATTATATGTACCAATTGCGGAACGGATCTTAGAAATACAGGTATGACTAAGCAGGGCTTTAATCAGAATTTTAACCAGAGTGGGATTCCGACACAAGGGTTTAACCGGGATCAGGGCTTTATGCCATATAACAGTCAGGGACAGCCGCAGAATTACGGTGGAAACAATATGCCGCCTAAGAAAAATACAGGCCTTATCGTAGGGATAATAATAGGTGTCGTTTTGATTGCCGCAATCGTAGTGGCAGCAGTATTGCTTTTAAAGAAAAATAAGGATGATGAGACAACTACAACTGCAGCAACAACTACTGAAATGATTACAACAGAGGCAACAACCGAAG
>CALGGL010000064.1 GCA_937915975.1 uncultured Lachnospiraceae bacterium
ATCTGATCGTGACTGAGTTCAGACGTGTGCTCTTCCGATCTATCTGCCGGTGATATAGCTGTTATGGCAGGAGCTTTTAAGAAGGCTATCGAGGCAGGAAGAGAAGGTTATCTGGCAGGACTCGGAAGAGTGCGTGAGAGCGGAGGTGAGGCCTCCGATCCGCTTACGGGATTTTTGAGAGATTAGAAAAAGGGATGGACTATACATATTATGAATAATGATGTTTATAATTCGACACAGGAAAATGAACGGAAAATAACAAATAATCACATAAATGAAAGCATTTTGAATGATGAGATAAAAGAATTTCAAAAGCAAAACAGGACTAATCATATGGAATATCTTCCGGGTATGGAGGTGCTTTTTGAGTCAACCATTATGGATGAGGTTATCACTGCTATGAAGGATTATAACTATGAAAGCTATTCAGAAAGGGATGTACGTATGGCACTTTCAAAGGATAATCTTACACCCTTTGATTTCGGAGCGCTTCTTTCACCGGCAGCAGAACCCTTTCTTGAGGATATGGCTCAGCGTGCCAGAAGCGAGACAAGAAAGCATTTCGGTAATTCCATAAATATGTTTACACCTATTTATATTTCAAATTATTGTGAGAACTTTTGTATATACTGTGGCTTTAATTGTCACAATAAAATTAAAAGAGCAATCCTTACCTATGAAGAGGTTGAAAAGGAGATGGCGGCAATTGCCAAAAGCGGCTTAAAGGAGATACTAATACTTACCGGAGAAAGTCGCCATAAGTCAGATATAAAGTATATAGGTGAGGCAAGCAAGATTGCCAAAAAGTATTTTACCGTTATCGGGGTAGAGGTCTATCCGATGAATTCGGATGAGTATAAATATCTTCATGAGTGCGGAGCAGATTACGTAACTGTATTTCAGGAAACCTATAATTCCGATAAATACGAAACCCTTCATCTTGCAGGTCATAAAAGAAGCTTTCCGTACAGACTTTGTGCGCAGGAAAGAGCCATAATAGGGGGTATGAGAGGAGTAGGCTTTGCAGCTTTGCTTGGACTTGATGACTTCAGAAAGGATGCATTTGCCACAGGTATGCATGCATATCTTTTGCAAAGGAAATATCCGCATGCAGAGATAGCTTTTTCCTGTCCGAGACTCCGTCCTATTATAAATAATGACAAAATAAATCCTATGGATGTAAGTGAGTCGAAGCTTTTACAGGTTGTAATGGCGTACAGAATATTTATGCCGTTTGCAAGCATAACCATATCCACCCGTGAAAATGAGAGAGTTCGAAACAATATGATTAAAATATGTGCGACTAAGATATCAGCCGATTCCAAGACCGGTATAGGGGAACATTCCGATGTAGAGGATGTGGGTGACGGACAGTTTGAGATAGACGACAAAAGAACCGTAAAGGATGTCTATGATGATATAATCAAGCTTGGGCTACAACCTGTTATGGCTGATTATATATATGTATAAAGAGGATGAAGAATGGAAGATATATACAAGGATATAATTTGTGTAACCAATCGAAAGCTTGCCGTAAGACCTTTTTTGGAGCAGATAAAATATGTGTGTGAAAAAAAGCCAAAGGCTGTTGTGCTTAGGGAAAAGGATATGGAATATGAGGCATACCTTAAGCTTGCGGAAAATGTAAAGAAAATTTGTGACAGCTATGAGGTGAAATTTATACCTCACTTTTTCTTTGAGGTATGTGATGCTCTCGGAGTTTCTGATATTCATCTTCCACTTTGGAAGCAAGAGGATATTAAGGAAAAGCTGTGCAAAAAAAATATCGGTGTTTCCGTTCACTCGGCAGATGAGGCGGTAAGGGCAAAAGAGCTTGGGGCTTCATATCTTTTTGCCGGACACATATTTGAAACGGATTGCAAAAAAGATATAAGACCTCGTGGCGTATCATTTTTGGAAGAGGTATGTAAAGCGGTTGATATATCTGTCTATGCCATAGGAGGAATGAATGCTGATGAAAGGCTTCTTAAAAAGATGAAGGATAAGGGCGCCGCAGGTATGGCGATTATGTCGGATTTTATGAGGATGTAATATAAAAGGAAATGGGATAAAATTGATCCATTTTTGCTTAATGTTTTTTCGGACAAACCTGAATTGTTAGAATTATATTTTAATGTGCGTTAATGATTGTAATGGAAGTGTCCCTTATCCAATTAATAACTGATAATTTCATTTTAAAGAAATAAAAGTAAATTTAAATCAAGTTATTTCACTTTGACGAAATAACTTGATTTTTCTTTTTTTTGATATATACTATAGGTAAATAGATTTTTTAGGAGGAATCCTTATGTTAAAGCGAGAGTTGTATTTGTCAAAGATAAGAGGCTTTTATGAAAGTGACCTAATAAAAATATTGGTAGGGATTAGAAGATGTGGCAAATCAGTTATTTTGCAGCAGATTATGGATGAATTAAAGGAAAATAATGTTGATGAAGACCATATTATTTATGTTAATTTTGAATATATTGAATTTGAAGAATTACAGGATTATAAACAATTAAACAGGTATGTAAAAGAACAAATAGTTGATAGCGCTTTATATTATGTTTTTCTTGATGAGATACAAAATGTAGATTGTTTTGAGAAGGTTGTCAATTCGCTTAGGGCGTCAGTGAAAAATATAAGTATATTTATTACAGGCTCAAATGGTAAGCTGTTGTCGGAAGAATTATCAACAGTTTTATCCGGACGATACATTTCTTTTCAGATAAATCCTTTAAATTATCGTGAATATATTGAACTTACGGGAAGAGATGGAAAAAATAAAGAAACCTTTGATGATTTTGTAAAGTGGGGCGGACTTCCGAATCGTATACAATTCACAGATGAGAGTAACATTAAGGATTATCTTCATAGTGTATTTGATTCTATTATTTTAAGGGATGTCGTAAGTAGGTTAGGTCTTAAAGATACTTCCTTGTTTAATTTGATTTTACAATATATAATTGACACTACAGGCAGAGAATTTTCTGCAAAAAATATCATTGCGTTTCTTAAATCAGAGGGAAGAGAATTATCGACTTCGACTTTATATAATTATTTAGATGCTTTATGCAGGGCTTTAATTATAAAAAAAGTATTTCGATATGATATACATGGTAAAGCCTTATTGAAAACATTAAATAAGTATTATATGACTGATTTGGGAATTGCTCAAATTAAAAACCATAATTATAAAATTAATTATTCATTTTCTCTGGAAAATCTTGTTTATAATGAATTGGTAGCAAGAGGATACGATGTATATACCGGTAAGATACCAAAGGGTGAAATTGATTTTGTTGCTGAAAAAGATGGTAACACAGTATATATTCAAGTTGCTTATATTTTAGCAGATGATAAGGTGATAGAACGTGAATTTGGAGCTTTTAATGCTGTAAAGGATAATTTCCCTAAGTATGTTATATCGTTATCGGAAGGAGATTTTGGGGGAGCGGGAATCATTCATATAAATATGATTGATTTTCTGCTTGGCAGAGAACTGTAAATAATGTCCCCAGAGGCATCTCGATTTCAATGACCGCCATTATAGATATGTAGGTATGTATATACAGATGCAATATTTAATCAGTTAAGGAATGAGGAAAATATGAAAAATTATGTGTTTTGGTGCGGAGTATGTAATATAGTAATTTTTATTGTGTTGGTTGTATTGAGTATACTTGTTATTATAAATATATTTGAAGATTTTATTGTCAGGGTTGTTTTAATTATTTTATCGTTTTTTTTATGTGGATATGTTGAAGAAAAAATTATTTCTAAATATGTTAATGGATTTATAGAGCATTTAAAAAATAAATTATAGAACAATAATTATTTGGGATGGGTTTCAATCTGAACTTGAAACCCATCCCAAAGTAACATATGGTGATTGGTATCCCGAAAGAATTATACTATTTTTGTCTGTGCTCAACTATGTCGTCAACTGAACAGTTCAATATATCGCATAAGGTATCAATGGTGACAGTAGTAATAGGCATATTATGTTTTAACCTATGAAGTGTAGCGGGATTTATATCATGTATATGTGTAAGCGTGTACCAGGTTTCTTTTGATTCTTTTAATGTTTTCCAAAACGGGTTATAGTTTATCATTTTTTGTCCTCCTGTAATTCTATATTATAATGAGTATTATTATTTGAACAGATTTATTGAAATAAATATATTTTAGGCTCTTAAAGTTACATCAGTTATTGACATTGTTTAAGGCAATATATAAAATTATTAGGATGAAATCGGATAACTGATATCATACCAAGTGATTGATTTTGGGGAGGCTTTAATATGTATAATTACAGTGCGCAGGAATGGCTTGCTTTTTTTGCTGTCTATTGTTTCTTTGGATGGATATTTGAAAGTATATATGTTTCTATAGAGTATAGGAAACCGGTAAACAGAGGCTTTTTGTACGGACCTGCAATTCCTATTTACGGGTTTGGTTCGGTTGTGATTTTATTTTTTACGGCACCGTTTAAAACGAATGTGCTTCTTACATTTATATCGGGTATGCTGGCAGCTACTCTTCTTGAATATTTAACCGGTTATGTTATGGAAAAAATGTTTGGTGTAAGGTATTGGGATTATACCTATGAACCTCTTAATTTAAACGGATATATTTGTCTCGGATGTTCTCTTATGTGGGGAATGTTTTCAATAATTGTTACAAATTATATACATAAGCCTGTTGACAAATTTGTAAAAGGATTTAATTCTACGGAGCTTTGGCTTTTTGATTTGATTTTTCTTGTTTTCTTTTGTATGGATGTTTATGCGTCTGCACGTGCCGCGTTTGATCTTAAGAAGATGTTTAAGGATTATGTTGAAAATAATGAGACTGTTATACGTATTCAAAAACGTCTTGATGTGCTCCTTGCATTTGCAGAGGATGATTATAATCATTTCCAAAGCATGATGGATGAAAAGAAAAAGGAGTATGAGGATGAACGTGACAGGCTCAGAAAAAGGCTTGAAGAGTTTCGAAATAAGTATTATAACAACAAAGAAAGAAGTAACAAGCGTGTAATGTATGCCATGAAACGTAATCCGGGTATGAGCTCCAAGAATAACAGGTTTGAACTTGACAGCTTAAAGAAGATGTTCATGAAAAGATAAACATAAAATATATATTTTGTTGACATAAAATATATAGAAGTATATAAGAGTATATAGGAGTATATAAGCTTTTATAAAGTATATATAAGTATATAAAATATGTAATGTAAGAGAGGTAAATCATGGAAAACAAAAATATGATAAGTCAGGAAGAAATAGAAAAAAGTAAGGGGATAATTCATAGAATTAATCAGTATTACTACAGTAAGATGGTAGGTCAGTACAGACTTGGCACCTCACTTTTGATAGCAATTATGTGTAACGGACATATTCTCTTGGAATCCGTTCCCGGTCTTGCCAAAACTACTGCGGCAAAGACACTTACCGAGTCTATGAACGGAACATTTTCCAGAATTCAGTGTACGCCGGATTTGCTTCCGAGTGACATAATCGGAACACAGATTTTTAATTATCAGACCAACAATTTTGAAACCAAGCTCGGACCTGTTTATGCAAACTTTGTTTTACTTGATGAGATTAACCGTTCCAGTGCCAAGACTCAGAGCGCCATGCTTGAGGTTATGCAGGAGCATCAGACTACCATAGGTGGAGAGGTATTCAAGATGCCGGAAATCTTTACGGTTATTGCAACCCAGAATCCAATAGAGCAGGAGGGTACATATCTTCTTTCAGAGGCACAGCTTGACAGATTTATTATAAAAGAAAAAATTGAGTATCCTAATCAGGAAGAGGAATTGGAGATTCTTAACAGAATTGAAAATAATGTTTTTGCTGATTCACATCCTGTGGTTTCACTTGAGGATGTAAAGTATCTTCAGCAACTGGTTGGCAGAGTTTATGTTGATCCTGCAATTAAAAAATACATTATTGCGATTATTGATGCGACCAGACATCCGGACAAGTTTATAGGTAAGGAGCTTGCACAGTATATTACACTCGGAGCAAGCACGAGAGGCGGCATAGCTCTTATGGAGGTTGCCAAGGCGGTTGCACTTATGAACGGAAGAAATTATGTGACACCGGATGATGTAAAGGTGCTTGTTTACAGTGTTTTAAGACATAGGGTAACACTTAACTTTGCAGCATTGGCAGATAATATAACAGAGGAAAGAATTATTAACGAAATCATAGGAGCGATTCAGACGCCATGATGGATTACATAGCAAGAATAAAAGCAAATGTAAGCATATATTCAACTAAGAAGACGGACAATGTATTTGACGGTTCGTATAAGTCGGTTTATAAAGGTAACAGTCTTAATTTTGAAGATCTGAGAGAATACGTGCTTGGGGATAACATAAGAGATATTGACTGGAAGGCATCCTCACGAAGCAGGACTCTTCTTGTGAAAAGATATATTGCTGAAAAAAAACATAATATTATGCTGGTATTTGATACGGGCAAAAAAATGCTTGCCGATACAAGGGGCTTGGAGACAAAAAAAGAGGTTGGTCTTATAGCCGGTGGTACGGCTGCTTATATTGCCTGTAAAAACGGTGATTATGTCGGTACGGTTTTTAACAAAAACGGTATGATTGAATACGGACAGTTAAGAACGGGACTTGTTAATCTGGAACGACTTCTTACTTCCTATGATCGTGCTGTGTTTAATGAGGAAAGCGGAGATATAAATAAGTCTCTAAGCTTTATCTTAAAAAATATAAGACGTAAGATGATAATATTTGTCATAACGGATGCTGCAGGTATAAGAAGTGTCAGTGAAAATACACTTAAGAAGCTTAGGATTATGCATGATGTATTGTTTATAAATATCAGTGACGCCGATTTTACTTCCGGAGCAGCGTATGATTTTGATAAGTCAGAGCATATGCCGTCATTTTTTGAAGGAAATAAAAAGCTTAATCAGCTTGAACTTAAAATAAAAAAAGATATTTTCGAAGAGAACGAAAAAAAGCTGTTAAGACATGGAATAGTTTTTACTGAGATTGATAAAAAAGAAGATGTAACCGAAAAAATGGTTGAATTATTGGAGAGGCATAAATATGCAAATACAAGGCGGTAGTGTATTGGGCGGAATAGGCAATAAAATAACTGTCGGTCTTCAGGATATGTATTCATATTCACTCTGGCTGATAATTATTTTTGTATTGGTTGCACTTGTTCCTCCTGTTATACTTCTTATAAGTTATATAAATAAAAAACGCAAAAATAAGCTGCCGGAGGAGATAACTCCCGTAAAAAGCTTAAACCTAAATGAGATTAAGCAAAAATATACAGGTATGCTTGTTGAAATAATAGAAAAATATAATGCGGGCAAGCTTTCCGACAGACATGCTTATCAGCAGCTCAGTAAGGTTATAAGACATTTTGTTTATGATGTAACGGGAATCAAGGTTCAAAATTATTCTCTAAGCGAGATAAAGGCTGTAAATATTCCTATGCTTTATTATCTTGTTGATGAGTGCTATGAACCGGAGTTTTCCGAGCAGAGTAAAGGCAATATTGTTGAAACGTGTGAAAAAGCAAGGCAGGTAATTGCAGGATGGAATTAATGTACAGATGGGTTTTATATATAGGAATACCTGTTGTCATAATACTTCCTTTTATTGTCATAGGCAGAAATAAGAGCTACAGGGATAGTATTAAAGCAGCAAATGCATCATTGGTAAGTGAAAACCCTAAGTTCAAAAAAAGAGTAATTATATATAAGATACTAAGTGTATTTGCTATGGTGTGTTTGTGGTTCGCCATAGCGGTGAGCTTTGTAATGATGTCAAGACCGGTGGAGGTTAAAACAGTATCAAAGACCTTAAGAAACCGAGATATATTTCTTTGTCTTGATATATCGGATTCCATGGACGAGCTTAATCAATACATTTGTGATGATTTAAAGAAGCTCGTTAAGGGACTTGACGGAGAACGATTCGGTATAACGATTTTCTGTGGCAAGTCTGTTGTTTTGGTTCCTCTGACCACGGATTACGAATATGTAATTGCGGAAATAGACAAGCTTCAGGAAGCATTTGAACAAAGCAGTTCATATTGGAATTGGTACAGTGATTTTGATTACGAAACCTATGAATATAAATATGCAGGAACCTTAAGTGATTACGGAAGCTCGCTTATAGGAGACGGAATTGCAGGATGCCTCTTTGCTTTTCCGGATCTTAGAGATAATCCGGACAGAGCAAGGATTATGATTGTGTCAACGGATAATGAGGTTTTTGGCGAGCAACTTGTTACGGTATCTGAGGCAACCGATTTATGTGTCAAATACGGAGTCAAGGTGTTTGCTCTCGGACCTGATTATGTTGTTGATGAAGAAAACTTTAAAAGGGATATTGAAAAAACAGGCGGACAGTATTACAGGATAAAAAAACAATCCGCCGTTCAGGAGGTTATAGACGCCATAAGCGTAACAGATGCATCGGATACTCAGGAGTTCGAAACGCTTATAACTGATAAACCTAAGCTGTTGTTTTATATACTACTTATAAGTGTCGGCTTGTATTTTGCTGCCGGCAGGAAGGTCAGATTATGAAAATAAATCCAATAATACCTATATGGGTTATGTCGCTCATTTGTGTATTTTTTCTTCTGCTTAGAAGAAAAGGAATGTTTAATTATATAAGGCAGATATTAATCGTCGTTCTTTTGTTTGTTTTAAACCTAAGACCTATGATTGAAACGGATAATGTTCCGACTGTAACACAAAATGTGGACGTGCTGTTTGTAATAGACGATACCATAAGTATGCTTGCAGAGGATTATAACGGAAGTGAAAGAAGAATAGATGCTGTTAAAGCAGACTGCAGGTATATTGCCGATAATATTCCTACAGCTAATTTTTCCGTTATTACAATAGGTAATATGACGGATAAGGTTATTCCTTATACAAGTGACATCAATTTGTTTTACAGAGTTATAGATTCGTTGAGTGGACAAACAAGAATATATGCAAACGGAACCTCTTTTAACGAAGCTATCGAGGTTATGAAAAGTGATCTTGATAATGAAAGGGATAATTATCAGATTGTATTTTTTATTAGTGACGGTGAAATTACCGGCAATGAAAAGCTTAAGAGTTATTCGGAGCTTAAGGAATTTATTGATGACGGTGCCGTGCTCGGATACGGAACCTCAACCGGCGGTCCCATGAAAACAATTTCCTATGCAGGCGATGAGGATGCTCCTGAGTACCTGTACATTTATGATGAGCATTATAATAAGGTCGAGGCGATTTCAAAAATTGATGAAAATAATTTAAACAGTATAGCATCCGATATGGGTGTGAGTTATGTACATATGACAAAGCAGTCGGCTATAAATGATAAGCTTGATGAGATTAAGGATGAAATCGATGAGCTTGCATATGGAGAAAATGGAAAGAAGGGCTATCGTGATATATATTATTTTGTTGTGATACCTTTGTGCGTTTTACTTGTTTTTGATTTTGTTTATTACAGAAGGAAGGTTCGTATTAAATGAAGAAAAAGATATTTCTAATTCTATATCTGCTCTTTCTGGTGGTTGTGGGCAAGCTTGTTTTGTCCTATGCTTATAATGAAAGAATTATAAAAAAAGCAAATTCCGGAAACTATACAAGTAATGCTGATATGCTTACCTTTGCAAATGTTTATCAACCTTATATTGCGCATTATAATCGCGGTAACATTTTTTATAATCAGGGAAATTATGATGAGGCGATTAAGGAATATAACAAGGCACTTGATTGTGGCGTGCCAAAGGGTAAAGAGTGTTCAATCAGAGTTAATCTCGCACTTTCGATTATCGGTAAAATTCCTAACGATTATGCTGCTCCCGATAATATCGATTCAACCATAGCAACATTGAAGGAAGCAAGAGAAGTGCTGTTACCGGATGACTGTGCCAATGATGAAGGCACCGGCCACAGTAAGAATGCCGAAAGATTAAAAAAGCAAATTGATGATTTGATTGATGAGCTTGAGCAGATAAAGGACGAGCAAAACCAAAACGATGATAATCAGGATGACAATCAGGATAATCAGGACGAAAATGACCAAAATGATGATTCAAACACTACCGAGGAGGATAAAGAAGAGGAGTATATAGACCAGCTTGAACAGCAGTTTATAGACCAGCAAAACGAAGCTTACGAAGAAAGACAGGATGAAATGCAGTCTATACAGGAGCTTTATAATTATGATTTTAATTTCGACAGTGACGGAATCTGGTAGATGAGTGTGTCATGGTAACAGGCACCTTGTTACATATATTGGATATGCTTCGGCTGTATGAAAAATGTGCACGCATGGCAAGTGCTGCTTAACGCCATGCTTTGCACATTTTTTTATATAGTCTAATATAATTCTGTGATGTGACAAGGCACCTGTTGCTATGACACACTTTTTTAAAAAAGATGTTGACAAATACATATAGTTGTATTATAGTACTATTGTACTAAGTAAGTAATACAATAATACAAAAGACAGGACTTACTTAAATTTATTGGTTTAGGAGGTGAGTGAATGGCATGGAGATTTGATAACAGTTCGCCGATTTATATTCAGATTATGGAGCAGATAAAGAGGATGATTGCAAGGGGAGAGCTTAAACCGGGAGACAGGGTACCTGCGGTAAGGGATATGGCTCTTGCAGCAGGCGTTAATCCCAATACTATGCAGAAGGCTTTGTCGGAGCTTGAGCGGGCAGGAATTCTCATTTCAAACAGAACTGCAGGAAGGTTTGTTGCAGATTTAAATGATAATAATATCAACCTTAAAAATGATGCAGGCTATAAGCTTACAAAGGGTTATGTTGAAGGAATGAGAGAACTTGGTTTTGAAGATGCAGAACTGGTTGATAAGGTTAAAGACTTTATCGAAGGTTAAAGAAAAAATGCATAAAAAAGTTTTTTGAAATAAAGATAGTTGCTAAAACATATATTAACAAACGGTGAATAATTTTAGTAATGAAAACGGAGGGAAAGAGAATATGAGTAATCTCGTGGAGATATCCCGGGTTGAAAAGGGATATGGAATAAAAAAGAAGGTTTTCACAAACCTGAATCTAAATCTTGAGAGTGGCAAGATTATCGGTTTACTCGGTCCAAACGGAAGCGGTAAAACGACACTTATAAAGATGCTTGCCGGTCTTTTAAAGCAGGATTCGGGAGAGATAATGATAGACGGACATAAGGTGGGACCGGAAACCAAGGCGGTTGTTTCATATCTGCCTGAAAGAACATATTTTAACGAAAGTCTGAAAATAAAAAATCTTGTAAATATGTTTAAGGACTTTTATAAAGACTTTGATGAGGAAAGAGCTTATCAGATGATGGGGCTTCTTAAGATTGATCCTGAAATGGTATTTAAAAAGCTATCAAAGGGTAATAAGGAAAAGGTTCAGCTTATCATGGTTATGAGCAGACGTGCGAAGCTTTATCTTCTCGATGAGCCGATAGCGGGAGTTGACCCTGCAGCAAGGGATTATATACTTCAGACCATTATTTCCAATTATGATACTGATGGAACGATTCTTATATCAACACATCTTATCCAGGATATAGAAAATGTACTTGATGATGTAGTGTTCATAAAAGAGGGAGAGATTGTATGTCATCAGAATGCTGATGCTTTAAGAAATGAAAGAGGTCAGTCAATTGATGAGATATTCAGGGAGGTATTCAGATGTTAGGAAAATGTATTAAAAATGAAATTGTAAACAGATATAAGCCTATATGTTTAGCATATATAGTGCTACTTATTTACAGTCCTATTTTTTATCTTTTAAAGCCTGTTATGCGTAATGTCAATAACACATATATAGGTATGTTTATCGGATTGATTATGGTGGCTTACGGATTGGTTGTTTTTGGAAATATTATCCTTATATTAATATATCCTATGGTGGATTTCAGAAACCGCGTATTTAAGGATCAGGGATATCTTACCAATACCCTTCCTGTAAAGACATCAACTATGATGATTGGAAGATTGATAGTAGATTTGTTAACTTATATAAGTGCCGGAATTGTAATTCCTTTTGCGATTTGTTTATCTGAAATGGATTTTGGAATTTACAAGGATTTAATACATTCTCTGTTTGACCTTATAGGTTATATAACTACAGATGTAACATATGTATGGATCCTTACACTTGTAATACTTGTTCTTGTTACAATTCTTGCGGGTATGCTTTTGTCACAGTGGATGTTTAATGCAGCATATGCGTTTGGACACGCTTTTTCAAATCATAAGAGAGTTATGTCTATAATAGGGATGGTTATATTATATTTATTATTCCAGATGCTTTCTGTTTTACTCTTGTGGTTTTTATCGGAAACAGGAATTATGGAAGGTGTTAGAACAGAAATGGTTAATTATGTGACATATCCTGATATCGAAGGAATTAATCGCTTTTTGGGAGTTATAAGTATATTTGAGGTTCTTGCAACCGCAGGATTAGTCGCCATAACAAGCTGGCTTACAAAAAATAAATTAAATCTTGAGTAGAAATTATCGGTATTTTAAACTTAGATTTATGCGAAAAAAATCAGCAGGGTAAAGGATGTTACTAAAAAACTTTCAATAACATCTATAACCTGCTGATTCTTTTTATCCTGCTGATCACAATTTATCATAACAAGTAAGATAATACAGACTAAAATGAGAAAGTTGTAGAAGTAGTCCGTATGAATTAAGAAATGCTACGGACTAGAATGAGTAAGTTGTAGATTCAGTCCGTATGAATTTGGGAATGCTACGGACTAGAATGAGAAAGTTGTAGATTTAGTCCGTATGAATTAAGAAATGCTACGGACTAGAATGAGAAAGTTGTAGATTCAGTCCGTATGAATTTGGAAATGCTACGGACTAAAATAATTAAAGAATGAATTTGGTCTGTATGTAATAAAAAATCTTGTGGACTGAATTAAAAGAGATATAAATAAAAATGGAATCCATACCACATGAAGAAAAAAATATGAAGCTTGAAATAAAAATTATAGTATTGACAAATAAAAAAATGGTGTTATAGTTGAAGTAGAACAAATAGAATACTGATATTAAAAAATATGACAATATAATTGTTGTAATTCTTTTTAATTCAGGTAAAATATTGATTATAGAAAGTGAGGGATTGATATGGATGCAGAAAAGTTCACAAGGAAATCATTGGAGGTAGTTGAAAATTGTGAGAAGCTTGCTTATGAGTACAACAATCAGGAGATAGACCAGGAGCATTTGCTCTATAGTTTGCTTACTGTTGATGACAGTCTTATAGCTAAGCTGCTCACCAATATGGGCATAAATGTTGAGAGCTTTTCAAAGGAAAGTGAGAAGCTTGTTGCATATCGCCCTAAGGTTTCGGGAGGAAAGCTTTTTACAAGCCCCGATTTTTCAAAGGCACTTATTCAGGCTGAAAAGGAAGCTAAGCAGATGGGGGATGAGTATGTATCTGTTGAGCATATCTTTTTAGGTATACTTGAAAAAATGAATAAGGCGGTTAAGGGGCTTGTTCTCGGATACGGTATTACAAGAAATAAATTTCTCGAGGTGCTTGCCGGAGTAAGAGGCAATAAGAGAGTGGAAAGCGATAATCCTGAGGCAACTTATGATACGCTCAATAAATACGGATACAATCTTGTGGAAAGAGCGAGAGAGCAAAAGCTTGATCCTGTTATCGGAAGAGATGCAGAGATAAGAAATATAATAAGAATACTTTCAAGAAAGACAAAGAATAATCCTGTGCTAATTGGAGAGCCGGGTGTAGGTAAGACGGCTGCGATAGAGGGACTCGCCCAGCGTATAGTAAGAGGTGATGTTCCTGATTCACTTAAGGATAAGGATATATTTGCCCTTGATATGGGAGCACTTTTGGCAGGTGCCAAGTACAGGGGTGAATTTGAAGAAAGACTTAAGGCGGTTCTTGATGAGGTTAAGGATTCTGACGGACAGATAATACTTTTTATCGATGAGCTTCATACCATAGTCGGTGCCGGTAAGACGGAAGGTGCTATGGATGCAGGCAATATGCTTAAGCCTATGCTTGCAAGAGGTGAGCTTCACTGTATAGGTGCAACGACTCTTGATGAGTACAGAAAATATATCGAAAAGGATCCCGCGCTTGAGAGACGTTTCCAGCCTGTTATGGTAAATGAACCGACGGTTGAGGATACCATATCCATACTTCGTGGTATCAAAAACAGATATGAGGTATTCCATGGAGTAAAGATAAACGATAGTGCGATAGTCAGTGCGGCTACTCTTTCAGACCGTTACATCACTGACAGATTCCTGCCGGATAAGGCGATTGACCTTATAGATGAAGCCTGTGCCATGATTAAGACAGAGCTTGATTCCATGCCTGCCGAGTTAGATGAGATAGACAGAAGAATAATGCAGCTTGAAATCGAAGAGGCAGCTCTTAAAAATGAAGAGGACAATCTGAGTCGGGAAAGACTTGCCTCCTTGAGAGAAGAGCTTGAGACTCTGCGTGAACAGTCAAAACAGATGAAGGCAGTCTGGGAAAATGAAAAGTCAGGCGTTGAACATATAAGAGGTCTTCGTGAAGAACTTGAGGATGTAAAAGATCAGATAGAGATTGCACAGAGAAATTACAATCTGGATAAGGCGGCTGAACTTCAATACGGAAGACTTCCGGAACTTCAAAAGGAGATAGAAACTCTTGAGGCAAGTGTAAGCGAAAAAGACAACAGACTTGTTCACGAGTGTGTAACTGATGAAGAGATTGCAAAGATTATATCCAAGTGGACGGGAATACCTGTATCAAAGCTTACCGAAAGTGAGAGAAATAAAACACTTCATCTTGCAGATGAGCTTCATAAGAGAGTGGTAGGTCAGGACAATGCAGTATCACTTGTGAGTGATTCTATTATAAGATCAAAGGCGGGTATAAAGGATCCGACCAAACCGATTGGTTCGTTCTTATTCCTTGGACCTACAGGCGTAGGTAAGACCGAACTTGCAAAAACACTTGCCGAGTCGCTCTTTGATAATGAAAACAATATGGTTCGTATCGATATGAGCGAGTATATGGAAAAACATAGTGTGGCAAGACTTATCGGTGCGCCTCCGGGATATGTAGGATATGATGAGGGTGGACAGCTTACCGAGGCGGTAAGAAGAAAACCGTATTCGGTTGTACTTTTTGATGAGGTTGAAAAGGCTCATCCGGATGTATTCAATGTTCTTCTTCAGGTGCTTGATGACGGACGTATAACAGACTCCAAGGGTAAGACGGTTGATTTCAAAAACACAATACTCATCATGACTTCCAATATAGGTTCGGAATTTTTGCTTGACGGCATAGACGGAAACGGAGAGATAAAACCTGAAGCAAACGAGCAGGTTATGAATATGTTAAGGGCACATTTCAGACCTGAATTCTTAAACAGACTTGATGAGATAATCATGTTTAAGCCGCTTGATAAGAATTCAATCAGCGGAATAGTAAATCTTCTTGTTGCAGACCTTAATAAGAGAATCGCCGATAAGGAGCTTCACCTTGAAATAACAGACTCAGCAAGAGAATATATTATAGACTCCGGCTATGATCCGGTATATGGTGCAAGACCGTTAAAGAGATATCTGCAAAAGAATGTAGAGACCTTAGTAGCTCGTGCAATACTAAGTAACGTGCTTCATCAGGGCGACACAATAATTCTTGATTATAGTGGCAAGGAACTCTTTATAAAGAATTCACGCCTACAGTAAAGAGTTATATACAAAAAACTCGCGCTTAAAGTAAAGAGTTAATTTTCATATAATTATTTATTTATCTAACAATTTAATATATAATAGCTGTAATTAGAAAATTATATTAAATAATAATTACAGCTTACCAAAAAGTAAGTTGGATGCAGTTGTAAAATACTACAAGCAGGTACTTTGAGCACGTTGGTTTTTGGCGAGGTCTTTTCGAGCTTAGAACCACTACGTGCGAGAGTAGCGAGAGCGTGCCTGCTGTAGTATTATTACAACTGCATCCAACGTATTAAAAAGGAAAGATAAATATGAAATACGAAGAATATGCATATAAGCTCATGGAGCTTGCAAGAGACAGTATTTTAATACGGTACAGATATTTTGATATTGCGCTTGCAAGCACAAAACCGAAGGCTACCTTCGGTACGGCATGCTTCTTTTATGAAGCGGGAAATATATGCTTTGATCCGATTTATCTCTTAAGAAGATATAAGGATGAGGAGCATATTGCCGTTAGAGCTTATATGCATATTATTTTGCATAATATCCTTTTGCATGGCTTTGATGTAAATAAGCTTGATATGGATTGCTGGAGTCTTGCGGCAGATATAGCTGTTGAAAATATAATTCTTGACATGGATTTTAGTGCGGCAGCCATGTCCTATGATGATGAAGAAAGAAAAATAATTGAAATGCTTAAAAAGAATATTCCTGTTTTTACTGCGGACAGAATTTACAGATATTTTAAGACTGTAGGAATAAGCGAAGAGGCAAGAGAAGAATATGAGAGGCTTTTTTCATTAGACAGGCATATAGAATGGAATAGGCAGATTGATAATGAGGATAAAAAGGATGAAATCATAATCACTAAGGAAGATTGGGAGAGGATTTCAAGAAGAATAAAAACGGAGGCTATGGAGTTTTCGAAAAACAAAAAGCTTGCGGATGATATGAAGGATAATATAGACTATGCCATAAGGAAAAGGTATAATTACAGAGAGTGTCTTTCGCATTTTATGGTTATGAACGAAGAAATGACTGTAAACGATGATGAGTTTGATTACATTTATTATACATACGGTCTTGATACCTATGGCAATATGCCGCTTATAGAACCGCTTGAATATAAAGAGGATAAGAAAATTAAAGAGTTTGTGATAGCTATTGATACCTCGGCATCCTGCAGCGGTGAGATTATCAGGAAATTTCTTGTAAAGACGTATGATATATTAAAAAACGAAGAAAGCTTCTTTAATAAAATCAATCTACATATCATTCAGTGCGATGACAGGATTCAGACGGATACTAAGATTGAGGATAAATCCGATTTTGATAAATATATACGGGATATAAAAACGAAGGGAAACGGTGCAACGGATTTTACACCCGTTTTTGAATATGTTGAGAAATTAAAGGATAATAATGAATTTAAAAATCTTAAAGGACTTATATATTTTACGGACGGATACGGAACATTTCCGGATAAGGTTCCGGATTATGAAGTGATGTTTGCGTTTTTGTATGAGGATATGAGCAGACCAAAGGTGCCGGGCTGGGCTATGCAGGTTGTTATGGAGGATGAGCTTTATGAATATTGAGCAGGCAAAGGGTTATATAAAGGATACGGTAAAAATGTATCTTAAAAAAGACAAATATGGTGAATACCGTATACCGGTGGTAAGACAGAGACCGATTTTTCTGTTGGGGGCTCCCGGCATAGGTAAGACTGCAATTATGGAACAGATAGCAAGTGAACTCTCTATAGCGCTGGTTTCTTATTCCATGACACATCATACAAGGCAGTCGGCTCTCGGACTTCCTTTTATAAAGCACAACTCATATGAAGGCTTGGATTATGATGTTTCAGAGTATACAATGAGCGAAATTATTGCTTCGATTTATGAGATAATGCAAGAAAGCGACATAAAAGAAGGGATACTTTTTCTGGATGAAATAAATTGTGTTTCGGAGACCCTTGCTCCATCTATGCTTCAGTTTTTACAGTATAAAACCTTTGGCAGACACAAGGTGCCTGAGGGCTGGGTTATAGTTACAGCGGGCAATCCGCCGGAATACAATAAGTCTGTAAGAGAGTTTGATGTTGTCACCATGGACAGACTTAAGGTTATTAATGTTGAGGCAGATTATCCTACATGGAAGAAATATGCAACAGACAGAGGAATACACAGTGCCATCACAAGCTTCCTTGATATAAACAGGGATTATTTTTACTATATGGAAACCAATGTAAAGGGAAGAATGTATATAACGGCAAGAGGCTGGGAGGACTTATCCGAGATAATCTATATGTATGAGGAGGATAAGCTTAAGGTAAGCGAAGAGCTTGTGGAACAGTATATAAGGAATGAAACCGTGGTAAAGGAATTTACTGCTTACTATGACTTATTTAATAAGTATAAAAATGATTATATGGTTTACGAGCTGCTTGACAGAGCGGTTGATGAGGATACTGTCAATAAAGCAAAGCAGGCAGCGGTTGATGAAAGAGTTTCTCTTCTCGGTATGCTTTTGGATATATGTCTTAATGATGTTAAAGAGGTTATGGATAAGTCGGATATTCTGACGGGACTTATGCCGGTGCTTAAGACTTTGAAGGAATCTGAAAATGTGTATGATATTCTTTCTGAACAGTTAAATAAAAGAAAGGATATATATAACAAACGTATTAAAGCAAATTCTCTTGATATGAATGAAAAGCAAAAATTAAGGGGAACAATCGCTTTTCTCGAAAATTTATTATCCGGTCTTGATAAAAATAGCATTAGGGAAAAGGATGATGATTTTAATTATATAAAGAATGAATTTGACAGTGAAGTGGAAACAATGAAAAAGATGTCAGAGAAAACGAATATAAGACTGCATAATCTTTTTGATTTTACGGACAGGGCATTTTCTGACGGAAATGAAATGATACTCCTTTTAACCGAGCTTACGGCCGGTAAACTAAGCTCAAAATATATAAGTATGTTTGGCTGTCCGGATTATGAAAGGTATAACTCTAAGCTTATGCTTTCCGAAAGGAGCAGCATCATAAAAAAAGAAATAGACGGTTTGCTTGAAATTTAGATTTTGAAGGTTTGCTTGAAATTTAAAAATTGAAAATATTGTCTTTAATATGTTGGTATGATAAAATAAAATTTAACTGAATTGTAAAAGGATTAAAATTAATGTTCATCCGGAGGCAAAAGATGAAGAGAAAGAATTATATTATAGTTGTTTTTGCATTGTGTTTGATTCTTACTTCCTGCGGTGGGAAAAATGATAAAAAGAAAAAAAACGATGCAACTTCCACTGAAACAGTTCCATATCAGCCTGCGACGGAAACCGAAGCAACCACAGAGCTTCCGAAGGACGAGGATGGCTTTTATATAACAAATGATTATGTTATGACGGTCGGTGATACCATAAATGTCAGGGTTTCTCCGTCTACGGATGCGAGTATATATTCGCTTTTGGGTGGAGGAGAGGTTTTAAATAGAACAGGCTATAACGATGAATGGACAAGAGTTATTCTTGATAACACAAACTTTTATATTCATTCGGAACTTGTTGAGATTACCGATGCCCCTCCTGAAGCAATGACAGAAGAAATCGAAGACGAAGCATCGGAAACGGATGCCGTAAAGCTTGAAAAAAAGATTGTAATAGATGCAGCCAACCAAACAAATCCAAATATGACACAGGAAGCTATAGGCCCCGGAAGTGAAGAAACAAAGCAGGGGGCAACCACCGGCAATACAGGAGCAACACTTGACACAAAGGAATATGAACTGAATTTAATATATGCCGAGGCTTTAAAAGCTGAGCTTGAGAAAAGAGGATATGAAGTAACAATTACAAGAACAGAAAATGAGGTTGATTTAACCAATCAGGAAAGAGCTCAGATTGCCAATAATTCCGGAGCTACCACATTTATCAGAATACAGATGAATTACAGTGCCAATTCGGAATTGTCTGGTGTAATGGCACTTACTATGACAAATGACAGTCCGTATAATGCTTCACTTCACGATGACAGCTACAAGCTTGCTACGAGAATATTGCAGGGGGCAACCGAAAAAACAGGTGCCATAAATCATGGCATATATGAAAGCAATCAGATTACTGCGGTTAACTGGAGCAATATTCCTGTTACAGTGATTTATGTCGGATATCTAAGTAATTCTCAGGATGAAACAAATCTTCTTGATGAAAATTATCGAAAGGATATGATAGAGGGAATTGCTGATGGTATAGATTATTTTTACAATTAATATGTAATAGCAATTAAAATATCGGGGATATAACGATATTTATATAACGATATTTTTATAAGGAAGAGAGGAGAATAGTTTGTTATGAAGGAGTATGTTTTGGTTGGAGATTCAACCGAGGATCTTAACACAGAGGTGTTAAAAACACTTGATGTAAAAATTATCCCTTTTTCGTATTCTGTTAACGATGAGGTTTTTCCTTTTTATATGGATGAAAGAGATGGGGATATAAAGGAATTCTATGACAAATTAAGAAAGGGTGCTATGCCTGTAACATCACAGATTAATCCTGATTCATATAAAAAGTTTTTTGAAGAGATAGCTAAAGACGGAAAGGATATATTGTATCTTTGCTTTACATCAGGTCTTAGCGGCTCATATCAGTCGGCTATGCTGGCAGCGGATATGGTGACCGAAAAGTATCCGGATTCAAGAATTGAGGTTGTTGATTCTCTTGTTGCAAGCGTCGGAGGAGGAATTCTTCTTTATCATGCGGCTAAGAAAAAAACAGAAGGGTTGGATATTGACGAGCTTAAATTATGGATAGAAGAACATAGAAGTAAAACCGCACATTGGTTTATGGTTGAGGATTTATTCCATCTTAAGAGAGGCGGAAGAGTTACAACTGTTGAGGCTATGATTGGAAGCGCTTTGAAGATTAAACCTATACTCAGTGTAGATGAAGAAGGAAAGCTTGTTGTTAAATCCAAGGCACGCGGAACAGGAAAAGCGCTGGATTATCTTATTTCAAGAGTTGAAGAGGAAGTAGAGGATTTTGGCAGTACACAGTTTAATATAGGTAATGCCGATGCACCTGAAAAAGCAGAAAAGTTAAAGGAAACTTTGATTGAAAAAGGTGCAAAAGAGGAGAATATTTTCATTTCCTCAATTGGCCCGATTATAGGAACTCACGTAGGCCCGGGTATGGCTGCAATAACTTATGTAACAAATTTGTAACAAGTTGTTGACATCTGTTTTGTAAAATGTTACAATGCTTTTGTAACAAAAATGTAACAAAATTAAATTAATTTGTAATTTTGTTATAAACAGATGGAGAAATACAATGAGTAACAGAACGAAATTTAAGCTTCAGAATTTACAGGTTTATTTAAAAAAGAATATTTTTAACGGAAGATATCTTGTAAGAAATATTCTGGCTGTAACAGTATTAATTTCAGTTATATCCGTAATTTACGGAGTAGGAAGCTTAGCAAATAATAAAAAAGAAAATGAGACGGATTCGAATACAGAGGCTGCTTATGTTGCTAAGGAGGAAGCTCCTGTAATTGATTTAAATGATACAAGCAGACTTAATGCAGAATCAATCAGTATTCTTATGGCAGATATGGATGCGGGAAGTGACATCGATGTTGAGGCAAAGGATACTGAGATGCTTACCGAGGCTTATAAGGAATTTGAAAATAAATGTGTTTCCATAAGTGATAATGTTAATGTAAGAGCAGACGCCGACACGGATTCACAGATAGTCGGAAAGATGAATAACGGTGCGGTTGCAGTTATTAATTCTACTGAAGGCGAGTGGCTCAATATCACATCCGGAGATGTTACCGGATATGTAAATTCAGAGTTTGTTAAAACCGGAAATGATGCATTTGATTATGCAAAGGATTTCTATAGTATAACAGCAGTTGTTACTGAGGATGGAGTAAATGTCCGTAAGGAAGCAACAACATCTTCCGATGTAATTGCTGCAGCTTATACAGGTATTGCATATGAGGTTGATAAGGAAGCAACAGACGCTGTTACAGATTGGGTATGTATATCAATTGACAGCACAAATAAGGGATATGTAAGTGCCCGGTTTATGGAAGTAACCGAGGGTTATCCTGAGGCGGTTGCATATGATATTGCTTCAACTTCAGAGGAAAACAAAGAAGAAAATTCTTCTAATAAGAAGGAAGATAAATCTAAGCAGAATACACAAAAGGAAGAAAAGCAGGAAACAACAGAAGCAACCACTCAGACAACTACAGAGTCTGTACCTGAAGCAACCACTCAGACAACTACAGAGTCTGTACCTGAAGCAACCACTGAGGCTCAGGTAACAGATAATCAGACAACAGTTGAAGTAACAGCAAGAGGAAGTGTTGCTCTCAGCGAGGCTGATATAAATCTTATGGCGGCAGTTATGACGCTTGAGTGCGGTAATGAATCATATGAAGGACAGCTTGCGGTTGCAAATGTAATTCTTAACAGATTACAGTCCGGAAGATGGGGAAGCACAATGAGTGATGTTGTATATGCGCCAAATCAGTTTACCGTTGTTAATCTTGCAAGCTTCAATACATATATTTCACCAAGCTGTTTACAGGCAGCAAGGGAAGCATGTGCAGGAACCAATAATATAGGCGGATATATGTCATTCAGACCTGTATCAAATGTAAATACTTCTAATCTTGGAAGTTATACAATAATCGGAAACCATTGCTTTTTTTAAAAAGCCCTAAGATATAAAATGAGGACAGGAAAGGATAGTAGCATCCTTTCCTGTTTTTATTTTCCAAATCTCCACAACAAAAAATATTCGTTTTACAACAGATATATATTATTTTTATTATTGATGACGATATCATAATAAGAATAATATTTTTATTATCCGGGAGGAACAAAGGCGAGATGAGAATTGCAATATGTGATGATGAAAAGGCTGTTAGAGAATACATAAAAGATAAAATAAATATTTTTGATAATAGTATTGATGTTGTATGCTTTGAAAACGGAGAGGACATAATTGCATATAATCAGACAATAGATATTTTGTTTCTCGGCATCCAGATGCCGGGTATGAACGGAATGGATATTGCACGTAAACTGCGAAAAGAAAATGAAGAACTCATTTTAATCTTTGTAACTGCTCTTGAAGAATATGTTTTTAAAGCGTTTGATGTGGGGGCATTTAATTATTTGTTAAAACCGCTTGATAAGGTTAAGCTGCTTGAGGTTTTAAATAAAGCAGTTAAGCATGCAGATGAGACAGGTAAGAAACAGTCAACCGGCTCCAAAAAGGAAAGAACCATGCTTATACGTGCAAACGGAATGCATACCAATATAGTCATTGATGACATAGTTTATGCAGAGGTGTTTAACAGAAAAATAACGCTTCATATGATGAACGATGAGCTTGAATATTACGGAAAAATGTCTGATCTTTCCGATGTGGCGGGCAAAGATTTTTTCAGAACACACAGGGCTTATCTTATAAATATGAACTATGTTAAGTCTTATGATTCCACTGTTGTATATGTAAATGATACAGCTATCCCGATTGCGAAAGCTAAGTATGGAGATTTTGTAAAGGCTTTTCTTAAATTCAATGTAAGAAGGGAGTAAAATAAAAGACGGATTATTCCGCCTTTTATTTTTGTTATCATCCTTATTGTTTTTATTCAAGTCCTGCCTTAAAAAGTCTTTTATCATCATACATGGCATTATCCGCCCGCTCAAATACCGTAGCAGCATCATTGTCAATATCACAGGAATAAACGCCCATACCGCAGGCAAGAGTCACAAGGCCTTTCTTTTGGTTGTTTATACTTA